>NZ_JBLRWZ010000038.1:0-22969 GCF_047920995.1 Aliidiomarina sp. | reverse complement strand
CATGAACTTGTTTATATAATGTTCTTCATATGTCGTTTACTCTTGTAAGTGTCTATGATTAGATTCAATCAGCAGCGTGGAGTTTGCTACGTGAGTTACGTTGGAAGTTATTTTGGGAGTTATGTGGTGAAATCATCGCCCGCAGTGCAAATGCATGGAAGTACGCATAGAAGTACGAAAATCCCTTCATCTTCTCAAGGCTTTACGCTTGTTGAGCTTATCATTGTTATCATTCTTCTTGGTATTTTATCGGTTACCGCTGGCCCGCGTATTTTCGGCCGTGATGGTGTAGATGAAGCTGCTGCCGAAGCGCGCTTTTTAAGTATGCTGCGTTTACAGCAGCAACGCGCAATGCAGGATACCGCATCTCGCTGCTATGGGGTAACGATTGATATTCCGGCTAGAACCGCAACACCCTATGAGTGTGGCGCTGCGATTGCAGCAGATAGGCAGATTGTATTGCCAGCAAATATTAATTTGAACGTAGTGTCTCCGATTCCTGCCGCTAACACTGGTTTCCGCTTTAATGCTTTGGGTTGCCCTGTTTCGGTTGGGCACGAAGTTACTGCGGAAGTATGCTCTACTAATAGCCTGCAGATCACCATCAGCGGCAGTACTGCTCGCAATGTATGTGTGCAAAGCCAAGGCTATATTCGTTCCGGTGCTTGTTAGCTCATATTAACTAGGGCCGTTGCAGTTAAATTTGCCGTTACCCCAACGTTAGCCCCATGAAAGTGAATAAACGATCCAAAGTGCTGCATTTCTACTATAACTACCGGTGTAGTGAATAGTGAAGTGCAGCATTTTTGTTTATAGGAGCAAACGCATGCAATTTTTCAAACTAGGTAATCACTTTCAGCGCGTGTTAACGGCAGCTGCGCTGGCGGCATTGGTGGCATTGGTGGCAACATTAATGGCTTTTTCGGCAACTGCTGTGGCTCAACAAGTGCAAGAAGTGCGAGAAACTAAGTTAGCCGAAGGCGTATATATGCTTGAGGGGCAGGGCGGTAACATGATGTTGGTAACCACACCAACGCATACGCTGCTGGTAGATGCGCAATTTGCGCGCATGGCGGAGAGTATTGCCGATAAAATTGCTACCCTTGCCGAGGTGCCGCTTACGTATTTGTTTAACACGCACTTTCATGGTGATCATGTGGGTGCTAACCAATATTTAGGTGAAGAGCTTGGCGCGAAAATCATTGCGCATCGCAATGTGCGCGAGCGGTTGGCCGCTAATGAAGAGTTTCCGCGTACTGGTTTGCCTACTATTTTGGCTGATCACTGGCTGCAAATGAACTTAGGTGAGCACTCACTAACCATGCATCATTACGCAACTGCGCATACCGATGGCGATATGGTGGTGTGGGTAGATGGCCATAACATTGTGCATGTGGGGGATTTATTCTTTGTTGATCGTTTCCCATTCATTGATTTAAATGCCGGTGGTACGGTGCAGGGTTATATTGATGCGATTGCCGCCCTTACCGAGAACATGGATGAGCATACGCAAATTGTGCCGGGGCATGGCCCGCTAATGAACAAAACCGGTTACTTGCGGCTACACGATATGATTATTGCAACGCGTGAACAAGTGCGTGCATGGCATGCTGCTGGCGCTGATGTGGATACCATGGTGGCTGCTGGCCTGGGTGCAGAGTGGGCCGATTGGAGCTGGAACTTTATTAACGAAGAACGCTGGATTCGCACACTGTACAACGATCTGTTAGCCGAGTAACAACAAAGAACGTGAGGCCAACACGTTCTTTGTTAATTTACTTGGCAAAACGAGCTAAGGTTGAATTACCTCGGTACCATTCCAGCAACGAGTTTCCCGCGGCTTGTTTGGATTAGTGCAACGATGCATAAACAAGGGCGAGGCCTCATCGATGCCTCGATCCACAACGGTTACATTGCCATTTTCATCGCGGCTTAAATCAAACGCATCGAACAATTCGCCAGTAACTGTGCGCGCTTGGTAGCGCAAAGTGTTGGCAGTGAAGTGCAATGTTTGAAACAGCTGTAACTCTTCGGCGGTAGCCTGCATTTGTTGCTCTGCCTGCTCAGTTACTAAGTACATTTTTGGCCCTGCTACCGAAACCACATACATTGGGCCTTGGGCACTTAGTTGGCCACTCGTACCTTCGGTTATGTTTTGGCCTCTACCATAGGTATGATCGTGCCCTTGTAGCACGAGATCAACGCCAAACTCTTCGTATATTGGCTGCCAGTGTTGGCGCAACGGTGGGTTATCGCGCCCTAGCGATACCGAAAACATCGGGTGGTGATGGCTTACAATGGTCCACTGATTTGGGTTGTTGCGCAGTACTTCGCGTAACCAATCGGCCTGCAATATTGCGTATTCTTCACTTTGCAATGCTTGCATGGAATCTAAGGCAATGTAGCGCACCCCTTGAAAATCGGTGTAATACACTGAACTTTGCAGTGGTTCGGGGCCATTTTTCGGTACGCCAAAATGAGCAGCCCATTGCGGCACAATAGTGCGCGGGCCACTCTCGTGCTCAATGTATTCATGGTTACCCGGTGCGGCGAATTGATTCACCATACCGTGTAACCAACCGCCGGCATCAAACCACTCTCCCCATTCATCGTCATGTTCACCATAGCGTGAGTTCACTAAATCACCCGCATGCACCATAATCATTGCTTCAGGTGCGCTACGAAATGCTTCGCGAATCACCCGCGAGAAATGCGATTTCACGGCGTTTTGCGCGTCTCCGAAATACACCGCTGTATACGGGCTAAATTCGGCAGTGGGGGTGCGGAACTGGAACCACTCGCTCCACGCCACTTGCGCTGGCGCATCACCTTCTTGTGCGCTGCCACCGCGCACCCGATAGGCGTATAGAGTATCCGGTTCTAGATCGCTAAAGGTAACGTGGTGGTGATGCGCATCACCGTTACTCGTGCTCAGCGCCATTGTTTTGCCCTGCACTGCGAGCGATTGGTAATGCAAACCCGGTGTAGCAAGTGCTGGCGCGATTTCTGCTACTGCATGCGCCACGGAGGCATCAGTTCGCCAGCTTACACCTTGTGCAGTAGCTGCATCTGCCGCAGGCACCAATACGATGCGGTCTGGAAAAATGCTAGGTGCATAACGCACAGCACCTGCCGGTACCAAGGTGTTGCGCTCTACGTGAGTGTATTGTGGCACGCTCTGGGTGTTATCGATGGCCGCGTTGGCGGCCAATGGTAACAGGAATGAACTAATCATTGTGGTTAGAAACATACATAAACCTCTCAATCAATGCGCTACAGATCTGTGTAATCATGCGCGCAGAGAAAAATAAAAAGCCAACGTGCTTCCCTGCGCGCTGGCTATACTCTCATCACCTTAAAGCAACGCTTTAGAAGTTAGCGCGCACGCCTACTTGCCAAGCGCGGCCAAACTGCTCATGCTCAAATACCCGGCTGCGATCACCTTGGTAACGCACTGCTTTGGTATCTGTTAAGTTACTTGCTTCCATAAACATGGTGAACATATTGTTTAGCTTGTAGCTTAGGGTGAAATCCATGGTGCCTCTACCATCCCAATACACGTTTAAGTTCGGGTTCGCGGTATCATAGCTATCAATAAACTCGGAACGGTAGTTGTAAGCGAGTTGTGCACTTACTCGCTCTGAATCGTAGCTAAGGCCAAGGTTATAGGTGTTTTTACTAGTACCGGCTAAATCTGTTTTGCCGATGCCGAATGGCAAATCTGCAGATGATTCGGTATAGGTAAAGTTAGCTAAGAAACCTAAGCCAGACCATGCACCTGGTAAGTTAGCTAATGATTGCTGCCAGTTGAACTCGAAACCGTAAAGCTCACCGCTTTTCGCGTTTTCTGGGCGCACCATACGGAAGCCATCGAACTCGCCGCCAACGAACGTGCTGCGGGCTTTAAAGATAGGGTCTGATAAATCTTTGTAGAACACACCACCAGAAATTAACCCAAGCGGTTCAATGTAGTATTCCGCCATAAAATCAAAGTTATGTGCAAAGGTTGGTTGTAAATCGGTGTTACCAATATCAACACTACCTGCACCGGTTTCACGGTCTTCCACAATTACGTACGGTGCCATATCTTCGAAGTTCGGGCGGCTTAATGCGGTGCTGTATGCTGCGCGAAGAATTACGCCGTTATTTAGCTCGTGGCGTAAGTGAACACTCGGGAACACTTTGGTGTAATCGCTGCTAGCGCTCAAAGGTGAAGATTCTTCCGTATCTTCATCAAACTCAAACGCACTACCGGTGATTTTGGTGTGCTCTACACGCACACCAAACACCAGTGTAGTATCTTGCCACGCCAAGGTATTCATCGCGTATGCAGCATAGGTATCTTCACTTGCTTGGTAATCGCCGGTAATTGAGGCCGCTACACGTGGGCGAAAATCTTCATTCTCGAATAATGAGCCATAAACATCGACAAAGTTTCGAATCATTTTCGGGCCATTATTGTAGAAGCCACCGAACGGAACAGAGTTACGATCGATAATTACATCGGTAAATGCCGGCGCGCCAGTACCTACGCTATTGCGGCTGCGATCTTCATCGTTGAACTTTTCACGTAAGCGCATTTTAGCGCCAAACTTGAAGGTAGAGTATGCGTTACCCCATTCACCGGGCATGGTGAAGTTTAAAGCATACGCTTGTTCTTTATCCTCTGCATCACCGAAGCGACGCTCATAACGGCGCCAGCGAAAATCTTCTAAAGGGAAATTAAAATCAGTGCGCACTACATTGTTATCGCCATCTAAAACTTGGAAGGTTGGCAAATCTGGATTGCTGTAATCGTAAGCCATACGTGGGCGTGAAGTTTCGCGATATAAAAGGTAATCGCGATCTGGATAATTTTGCGAAGCACGAGTGTAAGCAGCTGAATAATCGATGGTTAAAGTATCGAGAAAGTGGCGACCACCAAATTGCGTAGTGTTAATACGATTTACAACCGTACGGTTACGCATTTCCTTCTCGAAAGTAGTGCGGCCAGAAATACCTGTTATGGCGTTTGCGCCTGCTTCGTAGCGATCATATTCGATAACCAATGAATCACGAAATTCGGCATCTTCGAAGCGCGAATAATTGTGGCTGAGGTAGAAATGCGCATTATCAGTTGGGCGAAAATCCATGCGCGCACTGGCGCCGGTGCGGCTGCGTTTTACTTCGTAATCTTTAAATTCATTTTCTTCCGGTAAAAACACGCCATCATCATTTTCAAACCACACAGTTTCCACGTTATCGGTAACCCGGTTGGTTTCGCTATCGCTAACGGATACCAAGAAACCGAGGTTGTTGCTATCGCCGATGCGATCACCAAAGGTAGCCGCAACACGGTGCGAATCGCCATTGCCTTTTTCGTTGCGGCCCAAAGCTAAACTACCGCGCATAATACGGCCTGGTGCATCGAGTGCGCCTTGCGTAACGATATTAATATTACCGGCAATTGCATCCGCATCCATATCGGGGGTTACTGCTTTGGTTAGCTCTAACGCGGCAATTACATCTGAAGGAATAGTATCTAAATCTACTGCGCGTGAACCGCCATCCGGAGAAGGAAGTACCACTCCATCAATAGATACGTTTGCATACTCTAATGGGGCACCACGAACGTTTACATAACGGCCTTCGCCTTGGTCTCGTTGAATGGAAGCGCCTGGTAAACGCTGCATTGATTCGGCTACGTTGGCATCTGGGAAGCGGCCAAGGAAATCAGACGATACAACCGATTTGATGTTATCAGCTGAACGCTGAGCGTTTAGTGCTCGTGCCTGCGCATCGCGGCTACCTACTACTTGAATACGCTCAACGGCAAGTGCTTCAAGTTCAAATATAAACTCTTGGCCGGCGTTAGCTGTAACGGTTGCAGCTACGGTTTGGTTCGCAAAACCGAGGTAATCAACACTTACTTCATACGTACCCGCAGTTAAGCCATCAAAACGAAAACGCCCTTGGCGATCTGTTGTGGTTTCGCGGTTAGTGCCCATAAGGCGAATGATAGCGCCTTGTAAAAACTGACCATTAGGGCTTACTACTTGCCCCCGAATGGCTGGCGCCGCAATGGTTTGTACCGAAGAGGCGGTTGCATTCACATAGGTTTGTGCTTGAACAGTGGCAACGTAACCCGTAAGAGCCGCTGCCACGGCAACTGAAACAAGGGTTTTTTGAGCGAAATTCCGCTTGCGCGAGTGATGTGTGGTTTTCATTAGATGATCCCATCGTTGTAGTAATGATGGGATAGCATCATAAAAAGTTAATATTACAGCTGGGTTCGGATCCTGTTACGAAACTGTTACGTGTTGGCGATCTTTTCGTGACAACGATCTTTTCGTGATAACAACCGCTTGGCGCAGGGCTGTAATCGCTGGCGGAACCTTTCGGTTGATATGGTGTCTTCCTGATGTAGATAACTTTGGTAACTTTGTGCGGTGGTAGTGCATGGCGAATTCCGTGTTTTTTGTAGTAATGTTACAAAATAGCGAAGTTCGATTACGAAACGGTTACAATGCGCAATTGAGTTAATAAAACTAAATTGTATAAATCTTGCAAAAGCGCTACAACTCGCTTGCTCGCGTGATCGCAGCTTGCTAAAGTTAAGCCTTTCGAACCATATAATTACCATAAAGGGAACAGCCCCTCATGTTTAAGAAGTTGCGTGGTTTGTTTTCCAACGATTTATCAATCGATTTGGGAACAGCGAACACTCTCATTTACGTTAAAGAAAAAGGCATCGTATTGAATGAGCCTTCCGTAGTGGCGATTCGGCAAGATCACGCTGGCGGTAATAAGAGCGTTGCGGCGGTAGGCCATGCGGCGAAGCAAATGTTGGGTAGAACGCCTGGCAATATTAAAGCCATTCGGCCGATGAAAGATGGCGTAATCGCTGATTTTCACGTTACCGAGAAAATGCTGCAACACTTCATTAAACAAGTACATGAAAATAATTATTTGCGCCCAAGCCCGCGGGTTTTGGTATGTGTGCCTTATGGCGCAACGCAAGTTGAACGCCGCGCCATTCGCGAATCTGCATTGGGTGCCGGTGCTCGCCAAGTAGTATTAATTGATGAGCCAATGGCTGCTGCAATTGGTGCCGGCTTGCCTGTTTCAGAACCAACCGGCTCCATGGTTGTGGATATCGGTGGTGGTACTACTGAAGTTGCCATTATTTCTCTGAATGGTGTGGTGTACTCAAGCTCAGTACGTATTGGTGGTGATAAGTTTGATGAAGCCATTATTAGTTATGTACGCCGTAACTTTGGCTCACTCATTGGTGATGCTACCGCAGAGCGGATTAAGCACACAATTGGTGCTGCTTACCCAGGTGAGGATGTGCGCGAGTTAGAAGTTCGCGGCCGTAACCTCGCGGAAGGCGTACCACGCTCGTTTACTCTCACTAGCAACGAAATTCTTGAAGCGCTGCAAGAACCATTGATGGGGATTGTTGCGGCAGTAATGCACGCACTTGAGCAATCACCACCAGAATTGGCCTCAGATATTTCTGAGCGCGGCATGGTGCTTACCGGTGGTGGCGCATTACTTCGCGATATCGATCGTTTGCTCATGGAAGAAACCGGCATTCCAGTAATTATTGCTGATGATCCGTTAACCTGCGTTGCTCGCGGTGGCGGAAAAGCTCTGGAATTGATCGATGAGCATGGTGGCGATTTGTTTAGCGACGAGTAGCCAGTGTCTTCGCATCTGTTCCTACAAAGGGTTTCTTTGAAAACCCGCTTAACGCTAGCCTTGTTGCTAGCGTTTTTGCTTATTTTTGCAGACCATCGCCTTGGTGCTATGCAGCCCATTCGGGCGTTTCTAAACTCGGTGGTAAGCCCCGTACAATACCTAGCGGTAATGCCCGAGCAGGCCTTAGATAACGTGATTAGCCAAGTACAATCACGGCGCCGTATTATGCGTGAAAATACCCAGTTAAAAGAAGATAACTTGCTGCTGCAAGGGCAACTGCAGCGTTTTCAGTTTTTGGTGCGGGAAAACGATCGTTTACGTGAGTTGCTCGCCAGCGATAGCCGCGAAGAGCGTTTGCGCATGGTGGCTGAAGTAATTGCGGTGGATTCCGATCCCTTTTCTCATCAAGTGGTGGTGAACAAGGGTACTCGGCATGGGGTTTACATTGGCCAGCCAGTAATTGATGCCGATGGTATTGTGGGCCAAGTGGCCGATGTGGGGGTTACTACCGCACGCGTAATTCTCATTTCTGACCAGAGCCATGCCATTCCCACGCGGGCGGAAATGAGTGGTATTCGAGTGATAGCACAAGGTGTGGGTGATACTGCGCTGCTGGAGTTAATGCATGTGCCGCATTCCACTGAACTGCAAGAAGGCGATGTATTGTTTTCGTCTGGGCTAGGTGGAGTATTCCCTGAGGGTTACCCTGTGGCGCGCATTAAGCGCATTACCCGGGATGAATCGTTACCCTTTGCGCAAGTATCCGCTGCCCCGATTGCGAATTTAGATCGGATTCGGATGTTGCTGTTGCTTTGGGATAGCGGCAGCGAAACTCAACCGGTTCGCTCTGAAGCTGATGAGCGTGAACAAGAGTTACGTGAACAAGAGTTACGTGAACAAAATCAGCGCCCTGTTGAGGAGCAAAACTGATGCTTACCCGCAGAATTATGCAGCGCAGTATTATTTTAATCACTATCGTGTTGAGCCTGATTTTTGCGGTGATGCCGATATCGATACAAGTGGCTGTATGGCGCCCAGAATGGCCGCTATTGGTGGTGATTTACTGGATTATTGCCTTGCCCCATCGTGTGAACATCGGTTACGCCGCGGCGGTGGGTTTAGCGGTGGATATTTTACTTGGCTCAACGCTTGGCTTTCATGCCGCAGCGTATGCGTTAGTGGCGTATCTCGCCGCGAAGTATTACAAACGAATTCGCAATTTTTCTTTATCGCAACAAGCGTTATTAGTAATGGTGCTAGTGTTTTTAGGGCGGGCAATTGTGTATTTATTCGAGCATTATTTGAATAATGCACCATTAATGCTGCACTATTTTTGGCCAGCCTTAAGTTCAGCCATTTTTTGGCCGTGGGTTTTCTTGGTACTGCGGAAAATTCGCCGCAGTTTTCAGTTGCGCTAAAGGCTCTCAGTTGCGCTAAGGGCTTTCAACCACGCTAAGGGCTCTCAGTTGCGCTAAGGGCTCTCAACCACGCTAAGGGCTTTCCGCGCATTAATTCATTCAACCGGCAGGAGTATGCATGCACACGCTAGTATTAGCATCGGCCTCCCCCAGGCGTAAGGAGTTACTGGCACTGCTGCAAGTGCCCTTTGTTACCGAGCCTGCCAATATTGCAGAACAACAAGTAGCGGGTGAAAGCCCAGCCGATTATGTACAGCGTTTGGCGGCTGAAAAAGCGGCGGCGGTAGCCAGTAATCACCCAGAATTTGGGGTGTTAGGCTCCGATACGATAGTGGTAGCCGGCGATACGGTAATGGAAAAGCCAACTGATTTTACCCACTTCAGCAGTATGATGCAGCGTTTAAGCGGCGCTACGCACCAAGTACTTACAGCCGTAGCCTTACATACCCCAGTGGGGAAGTGGCAAACCTTGGTAACTACGCAAGTAACCTTTCGTAATCTTAGCAGCACCGATATCGCCGCCTATTGGCAAACTGGCGAGCCGCACGATAAAGCTGGTGGCTATGGTATACAAGGGCTAGCCGGTAAATTTGTGAGCCACATTAGTGGTAGCTATTTTGCGGTAGTGGGCCTACCGCTTTATGAAACCGAACAATTGCTGCAGCAGTGGCAGGCAATAACGGATAACAATCAATGAGTGCAGAAATTTTAGTAAACGTAACGCCGAGTGAAACCCGGGTTGCCTTGGTGGAAAACGGTATTTTACAAGAAATACATATTGAGCGCGAAGCTCGGCGCGGGCTAGTGGGCAACGTGTACATTGGCAAAGTAAGCCGCGTATTGCCCGGCATGCAAGCCGCCTTTGTGGATATCGGCTTGGAAAAAGCCGCGTTTTTACATGCCTCGGATATTATTACCCGCATTGATAACTTAGAAGAGCTTGATAGAGAGCAACTGCCGCCGCCGGATATTGCCCGCTTGGTGCGCCAAGGCCAATATATCTTGGTGCAGGTGGTGAAGGATCCTCTGGGCACCAAAGGTGCTCGGCTTACTACCGATGTAACTATTCCTTCGCGTTATTTGGTGCTCATGCCACGCTCTAATCATGTGGGCGTTTCCCAGCGCATTGAAAACGAAGACGAGCGCGAACGCCTGCGCAGCGTAGTGAATAAGTTTAGTGATACGGAAATAGGTTTTATTGTGCGCACGGCAGCCGAAGGCGCTGGCACCGAAGAGTTGGAGCAAGATGCGCTATTTTTGCGCAGGCTGTGGGAAAAAATTCAAGAGCGCAAGAAGAAAAACTCTAAGGGCGGTGTGCTGTACGAAGATCTTAATCTAGCGGCGCGGGTGCTGCGTGATTTTGTAGGTGTGGAAATTGAGCGTATTCGGGTAGATTCGCGGCTGAGTTTTCAACAACTGCATACCTTTGTAGAAGAGTTTGTGCCGCAGTTAGCGGATCGTTTGGAATATTACGAAGGTGAGCGGCCAATTTTCGATTTATTCGATGTTGAAAATGAAATTCAACGGGCGCTCGATCGTCGAGTGCAGTTGAAATCTGGTGGCACCTTGGTGATTGATCAAACCGAGGCCATGACCACCATTGATATCAACACCGGTGCCTTTGTTGGCCATCGTAATTTGGAAGAAACCATTTTCAATACCAACACCGAAGCTACCCAAGCCATTGCACGGCAATTACGGTTACGGAACCTTGGTGGCATTATTATTGTCGATTTTATAGATATGCAAAATGATGATCACAAACGCCGAGTGTTGCATAGCTTAGAGTTAGCACTGGCCAAAGACCACGCAAAAACCAGTATTTCTGGGTTTACTTCGTTGGGCTTGGTAGAGCTAACGCGCAAGCGCACACGAGAAAGTTTAGAGCATGTGTTAAGTTCTGAGTGCCCAGTGTGTAAGGGCCGTGGTTCTATGAAAACCGTAGATACCGTGTGCTATGAAATTATGCGTGAAATTGTGCGGGTGAACCGCGCTTATGCTGCTGATAAGTTTGTTGTGTATGCTTCAGCGGCAGTTGCCGAACGGTTGTTAAATGATGAATCGCACGCGCTTGCTGAGTTAGAAGTATTTGTAGAGAAGCAAATTAACGTTCAAATTGAACCTCTGTATCATCAAGAGCAATTTGATGTGGTAATGATGTAGTGACCTTTAAAAGCGCCTTAAGTTTATTTATTCGCAAGCTCTGGCTAACAGTAGCAGTACTGTTGGTGGGCTTTGCTGTGCTGCTTAGTGTAGTGCGCTTTAGTTTGCCGTATCTCGATCACTTTCGTGGCGATATTGAAACCCAACTTAGCCAACGCTTTCAGCAAGATATAGCTATCGGCAGCCTCTCGGCCACCTGGAGTGGCGCGGGCCCGGCATTAGTGCTGCGTGATGTGCGCTTCGATTTGGATGAAACCAATGATGTGGCCTTCTCGGTGGGTAACTTTAGTTTGGGCATCGATTTTTGGAATAGCCTTTGGCAGCGGCAAGTGCTGTTTGAGCATTTTGAACTCGCTGATGTGCAGCTTGATATCTATTATCGGCAAAGCACGGAAGTGGGCTCGTTCAACGAGCTGCAAGCCACGCTAGAACAATTGCTATTGCAGCAGTTAGAGCATTTTCAACTACGCAATGGTGTGGTTACCGTGCATTTTGCTGAGCAACCTCCACGTTCGATTGATATTCAGCGTTTAAGTTGGCGCCGCGAGGGTTCACGTAGGCAGGCGGTGGGGCTGTTCAGTATTCCGGATATTACCGCTAATGCTCTGAATTTCATTGTTGATCTGGAAGGTGATTCCTTTACCGCCATGAGTGGCAGCGTGTTCATTGAAGCACAGCAACTAGATATCTCGCCCTGGCTGCAGGCCTTAACCGAAAATTCCGCCATTAACCGCGCAGAGTTTAACCTACAAGGTTGGCTTGATTTCGATAATGGTCGCTTTGGAGATGGGCAGCTGAATTTCGAGCAGAACATTTTAGAGTGGCAGAGCACGGAATCTGAGCACCGCTTAGTTACGCCCGCTACGGCGTGGACACTGTTTCCGCAAGAGGATGGTTGGGTGCTGAACTCGGCGCCAATGAAAGTGGCACTGAATGATTTGCAGTGGCAGTTCGAGCAGGTTACCTGGCAATACCAAAACGGTGAACACCTGTGGAATGTAAATGATATTGAGCTGATTGATTTTAGCCCGCTGTGGAATTTATTTGGCTCTGCTGGCGCAGCCTTAGGTGGTTGGCTTGATGGCCTACAAGTGGGCGGCAAGTTGCAAACCTTGCAAGTGCGTTTAGATGAGCAGCGTGATTGGCAGTTTTATGCTAATGGCAGCGATCTTACTTGGCAGCCACATCGCGGCGTGCCGGGTATTAGTGGTTTGCAAATGGAAGTGTGGAGCAGCTTACAACAAGGCCAATTTAAGCTGGCGGGAGAGGAAGTACGGCTTATTTCACCCGCCACCTATAACGATGCGAAGTTGCTTAGTAAAATGGAAGTGCGTGGCGGCTGGTTGCAAGAGAATGGCCAGTGGAACCTTGATATTGATACTGCCGAATTTAGTTTGCCTGGCGCTGATATTCGGCAACAAATGCGCTTCTCCGGTGGTGCTGATCAAGCCACCAAAGTAGATTGGTTGCTCACCGGTGGCAGCACCGGCATGGATGTGCTCGATGTGGTGGCATTACTACCGCTGCAGCTAGGAGAGAACCTAGGTAACTACCTTACCGAGGCACTGCAGGATGGCGATGTTGATAGCTTGGCGATGGTGTGGCGTGGGCCGCTTGCAGGCTTCCCATACCGAGATGCGCAAGGTGTGCTGCAAGCACAAGCCATTATTAACAATTTGCACTATAAATTCCGGCAAGATTGGCCTGCTGTGGAAAACACGCAAGCCACTCTGCAATTTTATGATGAACAACTGGATATTCGTACGCGCGGTGGTGAGTTAAATGGTATTCCGCTTACGCAAGTGCATGCGGAAATTCGTGATATCGCTGGTAACGCGCGGCATTTACACGTTGCAGCCGATGTTGCAGCGAACGGCCGCCAATTGCAGCAATTGTTTGCTGCGAGCTCATTGGCCGGCTCAGTAGGTGGTGCGTTAGAGCGAGTTTATCCTGCCGGAACAGTTACCGGCGCATTTACTTTGGATATTCCCCTAGCGGGCGATAACACCGAATTAGTTGCTGAGGGGTATGTAAACCTCGATAGCCAAGATATTTTTATTGAACCGGTGAATTTATGGCTGCGAGAAGTGCAGGGCCGGCTCGATTTTCGCAATGGCGATTTGAGTTTAGCGAGTGATTCTGCGTTACTGCTCGGTTTGCCTGTGGCACTAACATTAGCAGGCAATGCAACAGCCGATGGTTATGAGCTACAGGCTGATGTGCAAGGCGATTGGCAAATGGATGCGGTGCGGGCGCAGCATGCGCAAGTGCCATTGTTAGATCAAATGAGCGGCTTGGCCGCATGGCAGGCAGATTTTAACTTAGCGATTAGTGCGGCGGGGTATCAATACCAATGGCTGATGGCTACCGATTTAACGGCCACGGATATTCGTTTACCTGCACCCTTTATGAAATCTGCGGGCGAAGAGCGCACTTTAGCGATTGCTGTAAATGGCGATGAAAACAGGTTGCATGCGGTTGCTGATATCGCCGGGGTTGCTAACTTGCGTGGCGAAATGGCAATTGGCAGTGGTGGTTTTCACGCGATGGAGCTGCAGATTGGCGAGAGCCCCTATACAGTGGGCGCGCGATCTGAACCAGGCTTCCGCATTATGGCGGGGTTACCCGCAGCTGATTTAGGCGAATGGTTGCCAGTAATTACCACATTAACCAGTGCGGCCACCCAAAGCATTGCCGGCGCCGAGCCTTCAATTGCTGGTACTGAGCTGGAGGTGATTACGGAAAATGATAGCTCAGGTAAAGCTTGGGTTCCCTCGTTAAGCAGGGTAGATGCCAGTATTGAAAATATGTATTGGTTTGGGCAAAACTTTCAGTTAACCCAGATACAAGGGCGTAGTAGTGGCGATGGTTGGTTGCTGGATGTAAACGCCGAGAACGGCCGCGCCCGCATTGATTGGAGCACAATTGGTACGGGCCAGCTCACCATTGCTGCTGATTTCCTTGAGTTGACAAGCATGGCGGGGCTGAATGGCGATGCTGAAAACGAGGGCACTGAAAACGCTGCGGTAGATATGGATCGTAGCTGGCTTGATACATTGCCCCCAATTATTTTCACCTGCCGCATATGCCGTTATGAAGGGCGTGAATTTGGTGAAATAGCGATGCGCCTTGAGCCTGCGGTGGCTGGTGAACAGTTGCGTAACTTTGAAGTGCGTAAAGGCAATACCGTGCTGCAAGCCCGAGGTGGTTGGCAAGGCTCCGATAGTGATTTAACCAGTGGTATTCGCGGCACCTTCCGTAGTAACAATATTGGCTCGTATCTAAATGAGCTGGGTTATAACTCCATTGTGCGCGATTCTTCGGCCAACTTTAATTTTGATTTAAATTGGCAGGGCGCGATGCAGGATTGGAATACCGAAACCCTGAGTGGCGAAGTAGTGTGGAACTTTGGCGCTGGCTATTTGCGCGATGTATCCGATGGCGGTGCGCGTATATTCTCATTATTGAGTTTGGAAAGTGTGTTACGGAAGCTTACTTTGGATTTCCGCGATATATTTGCCCGCGGCATGTTCTATTCCTCGTTCGGCGGCACACTCGAGCTCGATAATGGTGTAGTGAGCACTAACAACACGCGTATGAATGGCTCGGCGGGCGATATGTTGGTGCGCGGTTACACTAACTTGCTAGATGAATCGTTAAATTATCAACTGAGCTATGTACCCAAAGTAACCTCGAGCTTGCCGGTATTGCTGGCATTTATGGTGAACCCGCCAAGTGGTATTGCGGCATTAGTGCTCGATAGGGTACTACACGATGCGCAAGTAATTTCCCGGTTGGAATATGAAATTACCGGCACCATCAGTGAGCCGGTAGTTACCGAAGTGAAGCGGGATAGCCGCGAAGTAGAGTTACCAGAAATGGGTGATGATGTGTTGCCCCGCGAACTGCCGGAAAATACGGAAGCGATACGGGAGGGTGGTAATGAGTAATTCCTCGAAGCCGAAAGCACTAATTAGCTTGCTGCAATTTACGTCACGGGCCGATTTTGCTGAGAACAAAAAAATCATTCGCGAACTGCTGCAGAACTTGGTGGCTGAGCAACCTGAGGGTGAAGCATCACCGGCGCATTTAGTGATTATTCCGGAAGCCTTTGCGCGCTTTGGTGCCGGCGAAGCGGCACAAGGTAAATATGCGGAGCCGCTCGGCTTAGGCCCAGTACAAGAATTTATACAAGCCTGCTGCTGCGAGTTTGGTGTGTGGATACTCGCAGGCACCATGGCGATTAAAGGGGATGATCGCTATGCAGCCGCATCGCTGTTGTTTGATGCGCATGGCAAGTTAGTTAGCCGTTACGATAAAATCCATTTGTTCGATGCAGCCGTAAACGATAATACCAAAACCTATCAAGAATCGAAATTTACCAAGCCTGGCGAGCAGTTGGTGGTGCTAGATACACCTTTCGGGAAACTGGGTTTGGCGGTGTGTTATGATTTACGCTTCCCCGAGATGTTTCGGGCATTGCGCAATATGGGCGCCGAGCTGATTACCCTGCCTTCGGCGTTTACCAAAGTTACCGGCGCGGCGCATTGGCAGCCGCTTCTGCAGGCGCGAGCAATTGAAAACCAAGTGTATATGTTAGCGCCAAACCAAACGGGAACGCACGATGATGGCCGCGAAACATGGGGCCATAGTATGGTGGTGAATCCATGGGGCGAAATTATTGGCGAACTAGGCGCAGAGCCTGGTGTTTTAACCCTAGAACTTGATTTAGAAACATTAGCGAAAGTGCGCCAGCAAATGCCGGTGCAACAACATAACCAATTTAAGGTGCAGTTTATTCATGATTGATACTCAGGTTGCCGAGCATTTGTTACATAGTGCCGATTTAGATTATTCAGCGCTGCAGCAAAGCTTGCAAAGTATGTATAACGGCAGTGTTGATTATGCAGATATCTATCTGCAAAGCAGTATTCACGAAGCCTGGGTACTGGAAGATAGCATTGTTAAAAGTGGTAGCTTCAATATTGAGCGTGGCCTTGGTGTGCGCGCCATTAGCGGTGAGAAAACCGGGTTTGCGTATGCCGATAGCATTGATCCGCCGGCGCTAAAACGAGCTGCAGCAGCTGCACGCGGTATTGCCGAGCAGGGTGTTGAGCGCAAAGTTGGCGTGCTCAGCGTGGTGCAGCATACCCCGCTGTACGGGGTTGATAACCCACTCGATAGCTTGGCCGAGCCGAAGAAAATTGCCTTATTACAAGCGATGGATAAGCGCGCTCGTGCCGCAGATCCGCGCATTAAAGAAGTAAGCGTAAGCTTAACCGGTTCTTATGAGCATGTGTTGGTAGCAGCTACCGATGGTACTTTAGCCAGCGATGTGCGCCCTTTGGTGCGCTTAAACTGTAGCGTGCTTGCGGAGCAAAATGGCCGCCGCGAACGCGGTTCATCAGGCGGTGGTGGTAGAGTTGATTACCATTATTTTATGCAGCCGGTATGGCTGGATACTGATGGTAAGGGCCCAGAAACGCAACGCTTCGAAAGTTATGTAGATGAAGCAGTACGGCAAGCGCTAATTATGTTGGAAGCGCAGCCTGCGCCTGCAGGCAGTATGCCAGTGGTATTGGGCTCAGGTTGGCCAGGGGTGTTGTTACACGAAGCCGTAGGGCATGGTTTAGAGGGCGATTTCAACCGTAAGGGCGCATCTTCATATAGCGGCCGTATGGGTGAGCAAGTTGCCGCGAAAGGCATTACCATTGTAGATGATGGCACCATCAGTAATCGCCGTGGTTCGTTAAGCGTAGATGATGAAGGTACGCCAACGCAATACAACACCTTAATTGAAGATGGCCGTTTAGTAGGCTACATGCAAGATAAGCTCAATGCGCGCTTAATGGGCGTTGCCCCAACCGGCAATGGCCGCCGTGAATCCTATGCGCATTTGCCGATGCCGCGCATGACCAACACCTACATGTTGGGTGGTGATAAAACACCGGAAGAAATCATTGCTTCAGTGAAGCGAGGCATTTACGCGCCGCAGTTTTCAGGTGGCCAGGTAGATATTACTTCGGGTAAGTTTGTGTTTTCGGCTTCCGAAGCTTATTTAATTGAAGATGGCAAAATCACTGCACCGTTGAAAGGCGCTACCTTAATCGGTAATGGCCCTGATGCGATGTCGGCAGTATCAATGGTAGGCAATGATTTAGCCTTAGATACGGGCATTGGTGTTTGCGGTAAAGATGGCCAAAGCGTGCCAGTTGGCGTAGGCCAACCAACGCTTAAAATTGATGCCATAACAGTAGGTGGAACCGAGTAGGCTGAGAACTACTCAGCCACAGAGCGAATATATTTGAACAGTGCACGAGCAGCAGCCGGTGGTTTATTTTGTTGCTCTTCTTTTTGCGCTTGGCGAGTGAATTGGCGCAGCTGCTGACGATCAGCATGCGGGTATTCATCAATAAACGCCTGAATGGCATCATCGCCTTGGCTTAAAATACGATCGCGCCATTGCTCGAGTTTGTGAAAATGCGCCGCTTGATACAGAGTGCGGTTCTCAATTTCATCGAGAGCGGCAAGAATTGGCGCTACATCGCGTTGGCGCAATAGTTTCGCAAGAAACTGCAGCTGCCGGCGAAAGCCTTCGCGCTTGTTCTCGATTTTCTTGGCCAACTTGATGTTACTGAGCAGTTCATCATCGAGTGGCAGTTGCTTAATAGTATTGTTGCCCATTTTCACAAGCTTAACGCCTAAATCATGCATTTCGGCAGAGTGGCGTTTCAGGGCTGTTTTACTTAAATCATCATCGTTGAACGAATCATTTTTCGAATTATCGTGTTGCATAGCTAAATACCTAACTAAAGAATGCGGTAAGTTTATCAGGAAGCGTGGCAGGGCGATACACTGCGGCGCATCACAATATTTTGAGGTTCATTTTGGCTACTACAAAAACATCAGCAAATTTAACGGCACCAGAGCAGTTACAACCAGATTTAGATCGTGCGTTGCAGGCGCTTGATGAAGCCCTTGCGCAAGCGAAAAAGCGTGGCGCATCAGCAGCGGAGTGTGCGCTTGCCCATAGCCGTGGGTTAAGCGTAAGTACCCGCTTGAACGAAGTGGAAACGGTTGAATTTAATCAAGATGGCTCGTTGGGCATCACCGTGTATCGTGGCCAAAGCAAGGGTAGCGCGAGCACCTCGGATCTTTCCCCAGAAGCGGTGGCTATAGCGGTGGAAAAGGCCGATGCTATTGCTCGTTTTACGGAAGCTGATAGTTGTGCGGGCCTTGCCGATAAAGAATTAATGGCGTTTGGTTATCCAGAGCCAGAATTATTTTATGCTGCTGATCAAAGCCCTGGATATGCCACCGAGCAGGCTTTAGCCTGTGAAGCGGTAATGCTCTCGGTGGACGATCGTATTGTGAACTCCGATGGCGCTCACTACAGCAGCCATTGCGGGTTCCGGGTGTATGGCAACAGCCATGGCTTTATCGGCCATTACATGAGTTCTCGGCAAAGCCTAAGCTGTATGCCAATCGCCAAAGAAGGCGAGAAAATGGAACGCGATTACGCCTATACTATGGCGCGTAATCCGGCACTCCTAAGCTCGCCAGAAGCGGTAGCGCGAGAAGCGGCAGCTACTACATTGGCGCGCCTAGGGGCACGTTCGATTCCTACGTGTTCAGCACCGGTTATCTTTCATAGTGATTTGGCCCACCATTTGTTTGGTTCGTTCGCTGGCGCTATTAGCGGCGGCAGCTTATATCGCAAAAGCTCGTTTTTGCTCGATCACCTGGGCCAACCCATTTTCCCAGATTGGTTGGATATTCATGAAGATCCACTCATTCCTGGCGGTTTGGCTTCCAGCCCATTCGATCATGAAGGCGTTGTTACCCAAGCTCGCGATATCGTGCAAAACGGTGTGTTAGAAACCTACTTACTTACCAGTTATGCGGCGCGCAAACTCGGTATGCAAACCACCGGCCATGCGGGTGGCATTCATAACTGGCGGGTACAGCCGAAGGCTAGCCATTTGGATGCGGATTTATCAGCACTGTGCAAGCGCATGGGCCGTGGATTGTTAGTTACGGAATTAATGGGCCAAGGCGTAAACATGGTTACCGGCGATTATAGCCGTGGTGCTGCAGGTTTCTGGGTAGAGAATGGCGAAATCCAATTCCCGGTTAGTGAAGTTACTATTGCGGGTAATTTAAAGCAGATGTTCCAGCAAATGGTAGCAATGGCCGATGATGTTGATCCGCGCCATGGCGTTCTTTCTGGATCTGTATTGGTGGAGAATATGAAAATAGCCGGCGCTTAGGCCTGCTATTCGTCTTCGTGGAAGCGGTTTTGTACTAACTGCGTAATCGCTTCCAGCGCCGCCTCTGCATCGGCACCTGTGGCGCTAATCTCGATGGTTTTACCTTGCTGGCTGGCCAGTAACATTAAGCCCATTACACTGCTCGCATCTACAGCCTTGCCATCTTGGGCAATGGTAATCTTGGCATCAAACTCATTGGCAAGCCGCGCCAACTTGGTTGCGGCTCTTGCGTGCAACCCTAATTTGTTACGAATATCGATGCTACGGCTAAGATTCGGCATGTTTACGATCCAGCTCGCGGTGTTTAATGCGAATGTGCGGATGCAGCTCGGCTATCCGCTCGGCTAGTTTTTCGACAATATATACCGAACGGTGTTGGCCTCCAGTGCAACCGATAGCGATGGTTAAATAACTGCGGTTACTGCGCTGGAAGTAGGGTAGCCAATGGCTAATGAAGTTCTGAGTTTGGTAAATAAAATCCGCTACCATGGGCTGCTTACCCAAATAGTTTTGTACTGGAGCATCAAGGCCATTAAAGGGCCGCAGTTCGGGCTCCCAATGTGGGTTTGGTAGAATACGAGCATCAAAAACGGTGTCGGCGGTACTTGGTACACCATGTTTGAAGCCGAATGACATGAATACCAACATTAATTTATTCTGTTTGCGCCCCAATACACGCTCAGTAACTTGCTCAATCAGCTCATGCACGCTGAGCTCACTACTATCAATTCGCCAGCATGCTTGGGTAGCAAGCGTTTCTAATAGTTGCCCTTCAGCAATAATCGCATCGGCTAAGGTGTAATCGCCGCGCGAAAGCGGGTGCGAACGGCGGGTTTCTCCGTAGCGGCGAATTAGTACTTCATCAGAAGCATCAATATAGAGGATATCTGGCTTTATCTCGTGCGGAAGAAATTCGAGTGCATCGGTTAATTCATCGTTTTCGCCGGAAATATTCCGCACATCAATGGATATGGCGATATTTTCGTGGCTTTCACTCACGGTATGCACAAGGGTTGGCAGCAAAGCTACGGGTAAATTATCAACACAATAGTAGCCGAGATCTTCAAGCGCACGTAGTGCTACTGTTTTTCCTGATCCTGATCTACCGCTAACAATAATTAATTGCATGGGTTGGGCTCATAATCCTTAGTAAAGGCTTCGTACAACTCAGCACTAGTTGCAGCTTGGCGAAGCGCCCTACAGCAATCTTTTTGATTTAGCTGGGAGGCAACCGCCGATAATGTTTGTAAATGCATTTCTGGGTTTTCTTTCGGTACCAACAGCGCAAAAATTATATCTACGGGCTGGTTATCAATCGAATCAAAATCGACTGGGCTAGCAAGTGTTAATAACGCGGCAACCGGTTGGCCGGCATTTTCCAGCCGGCCATGTGGGATTGCGATACCGAGCCCGATACCCGTGCTACCTAAACGTTCACGCTGTAATAGGCTTGCAAAAATATCAGCTTTGCTTACGCCAGCAAGCTTAGGTGCAACAAGCTGGCTCACCAGTTCTAATATCTTCTTTTTGCTGTTTTCTGCAACAGCAACCCGGGTGCTATCGGGGCTCAGGATATCTTTAAGGTTCATACGCCTCAGTGTTTCCGTAATTTTTCTTTATGTTTAATAACTTGGCGATCCAGCTTGTCGATTAACGAATCGATGGCTGCATACATATCTTGGTGCTCGGAAGTTGCAAAAACCTCACCGCCGTTGAGATGGAGAGTGGCTTCCGCTTTCTGCAGAAGTTTTTCAACATTCAATATCACATGAACGTTGTTGATGTGATCGAAATGACGTTCCAGCTTCGCAAACTTAGTATCTACATATTCTCTAAGTGCTGGAGTAATGTCTACATGATGACCAGTAAGATTTATTTGCATAGCACATCTTCCTTCTTTTGACGTGGTTAAAGCAGTACCTTCCTTTGGCTCGAAGCTGGAATACCTAAAGATTCCCGGTACTTCGCAACGGTCCGTCTTGCTACTTGAATACCCTGACCAGCCAGTAGTGTAGTGAGCTTACTATCACTCAAAGGCTTACCAGGATTCTCCTCTGCAACTAGCTTTTTAATAAATGCTCTAATTGCAGTAGATGAACACTCTCCCCCATTATCGGTGCTTACATGGCTGGAAAAGAAATACTTCAGCTCAAAAACACCTTGTGGGGTATGCATGAATTTTTGTGTGGTAACACGCGACACTGTTGATTCATGCATGCCTATACTATCTGCGACATCGCTGAGCACCATTGGTTTCATCGATTCCGGCCCATACTCAAAGAATGCCTGTTGTCGCTGTACGATACAATGGGCAACTTTAACTAAAGTTTCATTTCTACTTTCGATACTTTTGATGAACCAACGTGCTTCTTGTATATGTTGTTGAATATATTGAGAATCACCTGTGCTGCATGGGCTGTTCTTAAGTGCAGCATAGGTTTCATTTACACGCAATTTTGGCGCGGTGTTAGGGTTTAATTCCACAACCCAGCGATCGCCACTTTTGCGTACCTGCACATCGGGGATTACATATTCGGATGTGCCGCCGGTAAAGCCATCGCCGGGGCGGGGGTTCAAATGCTGCAATAGATCGAGTATTTGCTTAATAACCGCTTCAGAATAGCGAGTTTTGCGAGCGAGGGTGCGGTAATCATGTTTACCTAGTAACTCTAGATGTTGATCTACCACTCTTTTCGTTGCTGCCAGGGCTGGCGTATCGGCACTGAGCTGCTCTAGTTGAATTAATAAGCATTCCCGCACGTTGCGTGCAGCCACTCCGAGCGGATCAAAATGCTGGATGCGCTTCAGCACTACGGCCACTTCTTCACTGGTGATGGTGTCGTGTATAGCGATAGCGGCGTCGAGAATTTCTGGGATTTCTTGCGTGAGGTAGCCACTTTCGTTAACTGCATCGATAATAATGAGCGCAATTTGCTCATCTACCGGCGAAAAGTGCGAGAGGCGCATTTGCCAGCGTAAATAATCATGCAGGCTTTCATTGGTTTCGCCCTGGTACACGTAATCATCATCTCCCGCATTACCAGCGCTACTAGAGGTACCAGCAGAGTAACTATCAGAGGCCGTTGCAGAATTCGCATGCTCCCAGATGCTGCCCGGTTCATCTTCAATTTGCTCAAGCAGGGGATTGTTATCGAGCGCATCTTGAATTTCATGCTGAAGCTCAAGCGATGAAAGTTGCAACAAACGTATCGCCTGTTGTAACTGGGGGGTCATCGTAAGATTTTGGCTGAATTTCAGCTGTAAGCCTGGCTTCATAGCGATTTAATCGAGTACCTATGGTTAAGTGCGCCTACTTATATGATTGGTCTTTTCTGGCAAATTACAAGGTGAATTGGTCGCCTAAATACACTTCTTTTACCTGTTGGTTCGCCAGTACCTCTTGTGCCGTGCCTTATGCAATTAAACTACCTTGGC
>NZ_JBLRWZ010000037.1:0-23448 GCF_047920995.1 Aliidiomarina sp. | reverse complement strand
GGTGCAACAGTTGGTAAAATCGATGATGGCATTTTAGTGCTGTTGGGTGTGGAAAAAGCAGATAACGAACAAAAAGCCGAACAATTAGCAAAGCGCATTAGTAGTTACCGAATCTTCGCCGATGCACACGATAAAATGAACCTCGATGTGCGCGATATTGGTGGCTCTATATTAGTGGTTTCCCAATTCACTCTCGCTGCAGATACGCGTAAAGGTCGGCGGCCTAGTTTTTCTTCTGCGGCAACGCCCGCGCAGGCCGAGGCTCTGTATCACCATTTCTGTAACGCTCTCGCAGCCGAAGGTATTGTAATTGCCACGGGTGAGTTTGCCGCGGATATGCAAGTAAGTTTGGTAAACGACGGCCCGGTTACCTTTAATTTACAGGTGTAGGGATGGGAGAGATCCCTAGCCGCACTGCCTGCCGTAAATACCGTTGAGTATTTTTTTCACGAAAAAGTATGGCAAGCAGTAGCAGCCAAAAAAGGGAGCAAAAACACTAGATGCAAACAATAGCAGTGTTTGGAGCCAGCGGTGGTTTGGGGCTGGCGCTTATCGAAGAGTATCTAAAGCGCAATTCTAGTACCCAAGTACTAGCTGTAAGCCGAAGTGCATGCCCGCCAGAACTTGCCGATAATGAGCGGGTACAATGGCAAAAAACAGAGTTAACTGAGCAAAAACTGCAGGCGCTCACGGAGCGTTGGCAGCAGCAAAATATTGTGTTGCATGGTGTAATTTCCACGATTGGTTGGCTTCATCAGCTGCACCCGGAGTATGGTGATTGGCAACCAGAGCGGCGGATTGAGCAACTCAATGAAGCACAGCTTATCGAATACTTTCGCACCAATGCCATTTTACCTGCGCTTATCCTCAAAGCGGTGAAGCCCTTACTAGCAAAAAAAGAAGCCAGCTTCGTAGTTCAGCTAGGTGCAAAAGTGGGTAGTATTGGCGACAATCAGCTTGGTGGTTGGTACGGCTATCGTGCCTCGAAAGCAGCTGTAAATATGCTGTATAAAAACGCGGCCATCGAATTCAAACGTACACACAAACAACTTTGTATTGGCGTAATACACCCGGGTACTACCGATACCGAGCTTTCTAAGCCGTTTCAAGAGCGCTTGCCCGCAGATAAGCTCTACTCTACACAGTTATCAGCAGAACGAATTTGCAATGTAATCGATAATTTAACGCCAAGTGATAGTGGTGGTTTCTGGTTTTGGGATGGTAAATTGCTGCCGTGGTAAAACAGTGCAATAGCTCAGGGTATTGAATGCCTAACAGCTTGCTCTAATTGGTGAAATCAGCGATGCTAAGGAAAACCAGAAAAGAACAATAAGAGGTAAGCAATGAATTATTTACTCGCAGTAGCATGCCCACCCGTTGCGGTTTGGTTATCGGGTGCTCGAAAACATATTTGGCTCAGTTTAGCGCTTTATCTATTCGCGTTATTTTTGTTGCGCATTGCCTCTAGCGGAGAAGTACCGGGTGCCTATGCGGCAGCGCCGGTAGTGTATGTTGTGGCAATTATTCATGGTTTTATTTTAACTCACCGTAAGGCGCAACAAGAAACCGGGCAAACACATCCCCATCGCGGCTCCGCATCTCAATCACCTGGGGTTCCTAAAGAACCAAAAGATTAGCATGCGATTACCGGTTTTCTTAGCGGTAAAGTAAGCGTAAATACACCTGCTGTTTGGGCTCCACTATTATACTCTTTACAATTGTAAAGAAGGTTCATGGAGGCCTAGCAATGCGTAATTTATTGATAAAACAAAGTAATAGCCAACTAATTAGCATCAGTATAAAGGCAGCCGTAATGATTGTTGGCGCCCTTATGTTGATGGTAATCAGTGGCTGTTCTGAAACTACAGCGGCTCCAGATGAAGATGCAAAACCACAGCATCGCGTATTGGTTACCGAGGTGCAAGCAACAACCCTTGAGCTTGAGCGTTCATTTGCCGCGCGAACCGAAGGCAGTATGGTGGCGGATGTGCGTTCGCGAGTGGGGGGCGTTCTGGAAGAGCGCCACTTTAGTGAAGGCCAGTTTGTAGAAGCCGGCACGGTAATGTTTTCAATCGAGAAAGCACCGTATGAGGTGGATTTACAAAAAGCGCAAGCACAGCTCACCAGCGCAGAAGCCGTGTTTAATGAAGCCCGCCGAGATTGGGCGCGGGTAGAAAACCTGTTTGTAGATGGTGCTATTAGTGCCCGCGAACGGGATCAAACTCAATCTCGTTTAGAATCGGCGGAAGCCGATGTTGCCTCGGCACAAGCTACTCTTGAAGATGTAAAATTACGCTACAACTATACCGAAATAAAAGCGCCAATTAGCGGTATCGCTAGCCGCGAATCTGTTTCAGCCGGTAATCTTATCCGTGAAAATGATACCTTAGCTACTATCGTAAGCCTTGATCCTATCTTTGTGCACTTTAATGTGAGTGAAGGCGATATTGCCGCAGGCTACTTGCTGCGAAACACCGCAATTACCGGTGATAGCGATACCGGGCCAATGGCTACATTACGTTTCAGTGACGGCCGTGAGCACACGGAAACTGGACATATAGATTATGTAAGCCGTGTGGTTGATCGTGAACGCGGTAGTATTGAAGCGCGTGCGGTAATCCCTAATCCAGAAATGAATCTATTACCAGGCCAATTTGTACGGGTGCACTTACCGAGTATTGAAGTTCCGTATGCGATTACAGTGCCACAACGTGCAATTATTCAATCGGGCCGCCAAGCCGTTGTATATATCGTAGACAATCAGAATATCGTGCAAGTACGCGAAGTTACTTTAGGTGTTCGGGTAGGTAACGAGCAGTTGATTGAGCAAGGCTTAGCTAGCGGTGATCGTGTAATTGTAGAGGGTTTATCGATGCTACAGCCTGGCACTCAAGTGAACGTGGAGGTTGCTGAATGATTGCACGCCACTTTATCGAGCGGCCGGTACTGGCATCAGTTCTTTCTATTTTAATTGTAATTGCTGGGCTGATGTCGTTGCGGATGTTGCCTGTTCAGCAATATCCGCAAATAGTTCCACCGCAAATAGTGGTAACTACAACCTATAGTGGCGCTACTGCAGAAGCGGCATCGCAAGCCGTAGCGGCCCCCATAGAGCTGTATGTAAACGGCGTTGAGAACATGTTGTACATGACCTCATCAGCCGACGATAGCGGCAGTGTAAGCCTTACCGTGGTGTTTGAAGTAGGTACGGATGTTGACCAAGCTGCTATTGATGTAGATGCAGCAGTACAACGTGCTTATTCACGTTTGCCAGAAGAGGTTCAGCGCAGTGGCGTAAGAATCCGTAAGCAATCTAGTGCGATTTTGAAAATTGTATCGCTCAGCTCACCCGATGGTAGCCGCGATTCATTGTTCCTGAATAACTACGCCACGCTTACCGTGCAAGACGAACTTAGCCGCGTAAATGGGGTGGCACAAGTAACTTTCTTTGGTTCGAAAACCTATGCCATGCGCGTATGGCTTCGGCCCGACCAACTTGCTGATTACGGCCTTACCCCCGCTGATGTGAATCGTGCCATTAGTGAGCAAAATGCAATGTTTGCGGCAGGCAGGTTTGGTGATGCACCAAACCCGAATAACCCGCAAGAAATTAGCTTACCTATTGGTACCGAAGGGCGCTTCTCAAGCGTAGAGCAATTTGAAGAAGTAATCTTACGCTCTGATGAAGACGGCTCTGTGATTCGGCTAAGAGATGTAGCGCGGGTTGAACTCGGTGCCAGTAATTACGATTTTGATGCGGTACAAAATGGCGAAACTGTAGTGCCGATGGGTATTTTCTTGCGCCCAGGGGCAAATGCTTTAGAGGTTTCTGCTGAAGTAGATCGTGTTATGGAACGCATGAGCCAGAGTTTTCCCACTGGCGTGGAATATTCTGTTTCGTTTGATACCACGGATTTTGTGCAAGTATCAATTCAACAGGTAGTGCTCACATTATTTCAGGCCTTGCTATTGGTAATGGGCGTAATCTACTTATTCTTACAGCGCTGGCGCGCTGCGTTAATTCCATTGCTATCTATCCCGGTTGCGCTTATCGGTGCCTTTGCCGGTATGTTTGTGTTTGGCTTTTCAGTAAATCTACTCACGTTACTAGCAATGGTGTTAGCCATTGGTATTGTGGTAGATGATGCCATCGTAGTATTGGAAAATGTGGAGCGGCTGATTCGTGAGAAAGGCCTTTCACCTAAGCAAGCTGCGATAGAGGCTATGGAAGAAGTTTCAACGCCTATAGTAACCATGGTATTGGTGCTTGCAGCGGTGTTTATTCCGGTTGCATTTTTAGGTGGCCTAGCCGGCATCATGTATCAGCAGTTTGCGCTTACTATCGCTGTATCAGTTATCTTATCTGGCTTTGTTGCGCTCACGCTATCGCCAGCCTTGTGCGCGCAAATTCTTTCCGAAAAACCCAAGCCACCACCGAAAATACTGCAGAAATTTAATGTGTGGTTTGAGAAAACTACCCAGCGTTACACCGATGGTGTGCGGTTTATGCTGAAACGTACTGGCATGGCCGCCATTATTTTCGCCGCCATTGCACTTTCAGCATGGGGAGCTTTTGGCCAGCTACCAGGCGGCTTAGTTCCAGATGAAGACCAAGGCTATGTGCTGGTTTCACACCGTTTACCAGAAGGGGCATCACTGGATAGAACCAGTGCTTTCTCATTGCCATGGAACGCCGAGCTAAGTGAAATGGAATCGGTGGCAAATACGCTCACCTTCATTGGCTACGATATGGTGAATGGTGGCCGTAAACAGAATGTGGGTGCAAGCTTTGTAACCCTCGATCATTGGGATGATCGTAATTTGCGTCGGAATAGCGCGCAAGGATTTGCCAACCAAGTGAACGCAGCGGGCAGAGCGCATAATCAAGCAAACGTGAGTGCATATAATCCACCGCCAATATCAGGGATATCTACCACGGGCGGTATTTCGGCATATTTAGTGGCCATTATGGATGGCGATACCGACAACTTGGTACAGCGCATTACCGATGTAATTGATAACGGTAATGAACGCCCGGAACTACAGAATGTGCGTACCACATTGAATATGGATGTGCCTCGCTACACAGCCTATGTTGATAGAGAACGGGCAAAATCGATAGGTGTGCCGATTAACGATATTTTTGCCGCCATGCGCGCTACCTTTGGCCGCTCATATGTAAATGATTTCAACTACCTTGGCCGTGCGTGGCGAGTGTACATGATGGCAGAATCTTCTTTCCGAGAGAGCCCACAGAATCTTGCGGATGTATTTGTGCGAGCCAGTAGTGGCGAAATGATACCGCTAAATGCCTTAGTGCGAGTAGATCGCACTACCGGGCCAGATGAAGTACATCGCTACAATAACCGCCCCGCAGCGCGTTTGTTGGCGGATCCAGCGCCTGGATACAGTACCGGTGAAGCGATGCTCGCGTTGGAGGAAATTGTTACGGGCTTAGTTAGCGAGGATCAGGATTATCAACTATTCTGGACAGGAGCATCACGGCAAGAACGGGAGAGCTCAAATGCTGCAGGTTTGGCGTTTGCGTTCGCAGTGCTAATGGTGTTTTTACTGCTCGCTGCTCAATATGAACGTTGGAGCTTGCCGATAGCAGTACTAACAGCCATACCGTTCGCCATATTTGGTGCGGTGATGGCAACGTGGATTACGGGGTTGCAAAACAATATCTACTTTCAAGTAGGCTTGTTAGTGTTGATCGGTTTATCGGCCAAGAATGCAATCTTAATTGTTGAATTTGCCGTAATTAACCGTAAGCGAGGTATGAGTATCGTGGCCTCTGCGTTAACCGCCTGTAAACAGCGGTTCCGCCCAATTTTAATGACTTCATTAGCGTTTATCTTGGGTGCAATGCCATTAATCATTACCTCAGGTGCAGGTGCCGCAGCACGGCAAGCTGTTGGTGTTACAGTGGTTGGCGGGATGTTGGTAGCTACATTTGTATCGATTTTCTTTATTCCAGTATTTTACCAGTTGATCGAGAAACGTGTGTTAGGCTACCAAGTAAGTAAACGAAGAAAGCAGGGCCGCATAGATTAATCACTTGCGGCCAAGGCTATCGGTAAAGGTTTGCACGAATCGGCAAAGAGAGGCCAGCAATGAAAAATGATTTAAGTGTGCGCCTTGTGCTTTCTGTGTTCGAGAAAATCCGCGAACATGGCGAAGCAAAAGATGAACGACATGAACTAGAAGGTATTACCGGCTATACCGATCATGATGGCTATACGGTATTTTTAGAAAGCCATGATGTGAAGTTGCGTACTGGATTCCACAACACTTATCACCTAGATTACGATAGTGAACGGGCGTATGAGGCTTTCTTTAAGAAGCTGAATTACATAGAAAAACACTACGATTAACGCACCGCTCTTAAATGCTGACACTAAAATAGCTTACACGTGTACGCTGAATGTGGTTTAATAGCAGAAATTTAAGGGTTCGAGGTGTATATGAGTTCTGCAAAAAAATATTCGCTACTTGAAGAAATAGCCCATTCAGTAAGCCATGGTATCGGTGTGATCCTTGGTATTGTTGGGCTAGTGGTAATGCTGTGGCTATCATTTGAGTATGGCGATGTGTGGCACATAGTAAGTGTGTCTATTTATGGCTTCTCGGTTATTTTGCTCTACTCTGCCTCAACGCTGTATCACGCCCTAACCAATGTAAAAGCTAAGCGCTTCTTCCAGCTCATGGACCACGCCGCCATCTTTGTATTGATCGCAGGTACCTATACCCCATTCTTATTGGTAAATCTTCGAGGCCCTTGGGGTTGGACACTCTTTGTGATTATTTGGAGCATCGCAATTGGTGGGGTACTGCTGGAAACCATGAAAAAAGAACGTATTAAATGGCTCTCACTTACCCTCTATTTAGGCTTGGGTTGGATGGCGTTAGTGGCGATGAAGCCGATGCTCGAATTGGTAAACACAACCGGCCTGTTACTATTGCTTGCTGGTGGTTTACTATATTCTTTCGGCGTTATTTTTTACGTGCGCAAGCAAATGGTTTTCCACCACGCGATTTGGCACGTATTTGTGCTCGCAGCGAGTGTGGCGCATTTCTTTGCCGTGATCTATGGCGTGATTTTGCCAAACTAATGGCAGACAAACAAAAAGGCCTTACAGATTCTTCTGTAAGGCCTTCGTATTTTTTATCACGCGAAAACTATTTCGTGATATGAGGTTTATTCACCGCTGCCGGTTTCCCGCGAAGCACGCTTACGCAAATTCTCGGTAAGTAATTTCTTACGTACACGGATTGATTTTGGCGTTACTTCTACAAGTTCATCGTTATCGATAAACTCAAGCGCGCGCTCTAGGCTCATGCGAATTGGTGGCGTTAAGGTTAACGCTTCATCAGTACCCGCTGCACGAATGTTAGTAAGCTGCTTACCTTTCAAGCAGTTCACTGTTAAATCGTTAGAGCGGTTATGAATACCTATAATTTGCCCTTCATACACTTCATCAGCGTGCGAAGCGAACAAACGGCCACGTTCTTGAATGTTAAACAGAGCGTAAGCCAATGCTTTACCTTGGGCATTTGAAATCAATACGCCGTTCACACGTTGGCCGATTTTGCCGCCTTTGTGTGGGCCGTAATGATCAAACGCGTGGTAAACCAAGCCAGTACCAGAAGTTAAGGTCATGAATTCAGTTTGGAAGCCGATTAAACCGCGGCTAGGAACAATGAAATCAATCCGCGTACGGCCTTTACCATCTGGAGACATATCGGTCATTTCAGCTTTACGTAAGCCTAAGGCTTCCATTACTGAACCTTGATGCTGTTCTTCTACATCTACAGTAAGTGTTTCGTACGGTTCCATCTTCTGGCCGTTTTCATACTTAATAATTACTTCTGGGCGTGATACTGCAAGCTCAAAGCCTTCACGACGCATATTTTCAATCAATACGCCTAAGTGCAATTCACCACGGCCTGATACGCGGAACTTATCCGGATCTGGCATTTCTTCAACGCGCAGTGCAACGTTATGCACTAGTTCTTGCTGCAAGCGCTCAAGAATTTGGCGTGAAGTTACATACTTACCTTCTTTACCAGCAAACGGTGAAGTGTTTACTTGGAAGGTCATGGTAACGGTTGGTTCATCAACCGTAAGCGGTGGTAATGCTTCGTGGTGGCCTACGGCACAAATAGTATCGGAGATTTTTAATTCCCCTAAACCCGTAATGGCACAAATATCACCAGCATGGGAATTAGGCACTTCCATACGATCCAAGCCTAAGTAACCAAATACAATACCAATTTTACCGGTACGCGTGCTGCCATCAGCGCCAACAATAGTTACTTGTTGGTTAGGCTTCACGGTACCCCGACGTATGCGGCCAATGCCGATTACACCAAGGTAGCTTGAGTAATCAAGCTGAGAAATTTGTAGCTGCAATGGGCCATCAATTTCAGCAACTGGTGGCGCTACTTCCCGCACGATCGTTTCGAACAACGGGGTCATATCCGTGCCGTGAACTTCGGCATCAAGTGAAGCAAAACCGTTTAATGCTGAAGCATAAACGATTGGGAAATCGAGTTGCTTGTCGTTGGCGCCAAGGTTATCGAACAAATCAAAAACTTGATCTACAACCCAATCAACACGAGCGCCAGGGCGATCAACTTTGTTTACTACCAAAATTGGGTTCAAGCCGTGTGAGAACGCTTTTTGCGTTACAAAGCGGGTTTGTGGCATAGGGCCATCTACCGCATCAACCAACAGCAATACAGAATCAGCCATTGAAAGTACGCGTTCTACTTCACCACCAAAATCGGCGTGGCCTGGAGTATCAAGGATGTTGATATGATAATCGCCCCAGTTAATAGCCGTGTTTTTGGCAAGAATGGTGATGCCGCGCTCTTTTTCAAGATCGTTAGAATCCATGATGCGCTCTTGCTGTTCGCCGCGGCTTTCAAGGGTGCCAGACTGATGCAAAAGTTTATCAACTAGGGTAGTTTTACCATGGTCAACGTGCGCGATGATTGCGATATTACGAATTTTTTCAATAGCTTTAGACATAAAACTGTATTTTTAACCTGTGGTGAAGGCCATCGGGCCATAGGGTGGCGGATCATACGCTGATTTCACTGAATAAAAAAGCATCTAATGTATAACAAGCGTATATTTAACGAAAATACTACGTTTTTACCCTGAGTAACGCTATGCTGAGGGCAGAATTTTTCGCGAGTAAGCATGCTGTTCGGTAATTGAGAACATGCGTGCGTTACCATGAGTACAACGCAATTAATAGAATAGGAAATAATGATGACAAATAGAGGTTGGCTAACCACATTCCGCGCAGTATTTGTTGCTGGGGCTGCAATGTTGGCTTTGGCCGCATGTAGTGAAGCGCCGGTAGAAACTGCGAGCAGTGCTGGGCAAGCAAACAATGGGCAAGCAAACAGCGAGCAAGCAAGCCGCTCTTACGCTGAAGGCACCTATTATCGAGTGCTAGAGCATCCGGTGCAGCAAGAGCAGCAAGAACCGTATTTAGTTGAGTATCTGTGGGTAGGCTGCCCGGCGTGTCAGCGTTTTGAGCCGATTATGCAAGGTTTTAAAGCAGCGAATCCAAATGTGCCAATCGTGCGCCGCCATGGCGTATTTAACCAGCGTTGGGCACTTGATGCACGGATGTTCCATGCAGCGAGCATAGCAGCAGAGCGTGATGTGGCAGTAGAAATGTTGGCATTCTATCAAGCCCAAGCGCCAGAACTACCAGATTTCAGCGATCTTTCTACGTTTCTGCGCCAACAAGGCTTAGATGAGCAAGCGGTGTTTGATCTGGCAGATAGCAGCGAAGTGGAAGCCATTATGGAACAAACGTTGGCAGAAATGCGTGCTAACAATATTCCTGGGGTACCAGCGGTAGTTGTAAATGGCCGTTATTTGGTGAAAAACCCGTTGCCCAATGATATCAATACCCAACAAGATTATAATCAGCTGATTGAATACTTACTCAGCTTGGATTAAACACCAAAAAACGCACCACAATGGTGCGTTTTTTATGCTCAATAATTAGCTTGGTATTTAATGCACCGTAATGGTGCAATTCTCTGTGTAGAATCTGAGCTATGGATGTTTATTTGCGAGCATTCTTTGCGCGAATCACGAAAGAAAGCGGTAATTGCGCTCGCCAGCAACAAAATTTAATTATTTTATTAATTTAAAACAATAGGTTGGCGGTAAAGCGGATCAACTGGCACGGCTTTTGCTATATTTATCGGCAAGGAATTTAACCAAGCAAATTTACCAACTATCAAATTAGCAATTTAGGTACATTACCTTTTCAGTTATTACTCAAGCCCGGAGGCTCTATGTCTAATCATGCAACTGTTGCAACAACCATGGAATTAATCGACGAGAACGAAGTACGTTTTGTTGATTTACGCTTTACCGATACCAAAGGTAAAGAGCAACACGTTACGATTCCTGTTTCACAAATCGACGAAGATTTCTTCGAAGATGGAAAAATGTTTGATGGCTCGTCAATTTCGGGCTGGAAAGGCATTAATGAATCAGACATGGTGCTAATGCCAGATTTAGACACAGCCGTAATGGACCCGTTCTCAGAAATTCCAACGCTTATTTTACGCTGCTCTATTTTGGAGCCGGATACGCGCCAAGGTTACGATCGTGACCCACGCTCTATTGCTCGCCGCGCAGAAGAATACCTTACGTCTACCGGCATTGCCGATGCAGCTTTAATGGGCCCAGAACCAGAGTTCTTCCTATTTGACGATGTGCGCTTCCATACCGATATGAGTGGTTCATTCTTCAAGATTGATGATATTGAAGCGAAATGGAACTCAGGTTCTGATTATGAAGGTGGTAACAAAGGCCATCGCCCAGGTGTGAAAGGCGGTTACTTCCCAGTACCACCAGTAGATTCATCACACGAAATTCGTAGCGAAATGTGTGAAGTAATGGAAGATATGGGCTTAGTTGTAGAAGCGCATCACCATGAAGTAGCTACCGCTGGCCAGAACGAAGTAGCGTGCCGCTTCAATACTCTTACGAATAAAGCCGATGAAATTCAAATCTTTAAATATGTAGTGCACAACGTTGCCCACGCCTATGGCAAAACGGCTACCTTTATGCCGAAGCCATTAGTAGGCGATAACGGTTCTGGTATGCACGTACATATGAGCTTAGCGAAAGATGGTAAAAACCTATTTTCGGGTGATAAATACGGCGGGCTATCTGAATTAGCGCTGTATTACATTGGCGGTATTATTAAGCATGCTCGCGCTATTAATGCGTTCACCAATCCGGGCACCAACTCGTATAAGCGCTTGGTACCTGGTTTTGAAGCACCGGTAATGTTGGCGTACTCAGCTCGTAACCGCTCTGCATCAATTCGTATTCCTTTGGTTTCTAATCCGAAAGGGCGCCGTATTGAAGCACGTTTCCCAGATCCAATTGCGAACCCATACTTAGCCTTTACTGCGCTGATGATGGCTGGCCTAGATGGTATCCAAAACAAAATCCATCCTGGCGATGCAATGGATAAAGATTTATACGATTTACCAGCGGAAGAAGCGAAAGAAATTCCAACCGTAGCAAAATCGTTGGAACAAGCTTTAGAAGCGCTGGATAAAGATCGTGAATTCTTAACCAAAGGCGGCGTAATGAGCGACGATATGATCGATGCTTACATTGCGCTGAAACAGAAAGAAGTTGAGAAACTGATGATGACCACGCACCCAGTTGAGTTTGATATGTACTACTCATGCTAATTGCGTGATGCGCCGGTGTAGTTACGTAGCAGTTACGTAGCAGAAATTGTTGCGTAACGCACCACTTTGGTGCAATACTCGGTGCTCAATGTTCCTAGCATGCACCAACTCCTAGCCAACCCTAAGGCGAAGCGCATGCTTCGGTTTATATTTAAGGTGGGGCTATGCCAAATCAAGTGCACGATCAACATTCTGCAGCACAGATAACTCCTACCCTTGCCGACCAACTTACCAGTGCGGTGTTGGTACTCGATGCCAACCTTAATGTTTGTTACGCCAATGCTGCCGCCGATGCCGTATTCTCGGGCAGTTCTCGGCGTTTAATAGGCGCTCCCATCGATAGCCATTTACGCTACAGCAGTTTTGATATGAACCTGTTGCGCAGCGTAGCCAATCATCATCAAAGCTTAGCCGATAGTGATGTAAGTTGGGTATTTCACGATGGTAAAGCGATAACGGTAGAGCTAAATGCATCGGTAGCCCACTTTCCCGATTTACGAAATAGCGTGCTCCTTGAAGTGCGACAAGTAGATTTAATTCGCCGTATAAACCAAGAACAAGCCCAACAACATCAGCGGGAAGCAGCGCAACAGCTGGTGCGTGGCTTGGCGCACGAAATTAAGAACCCCTTAGGTGGCATTCGTGGCGCTGCACAGTTGCTGCATAGCGAGTTAGCCAGTGAGGAACAGCGCGAGTTTACCCAACTGATTATGGCGCAATCAGATCGGTTGCGAAATCTGGTAGATCGATTACTGGGCCCGAACCGGCCAAGCGCCCGCAGCCCGCAGAATATTCATGCAATTTTGCAACGTGTACTCGATGTAGTGCAGCTTGAGCTGCGCCGCAGCGAACCTGTGTGCAACGTAGTAATTAGCAAAGATTACGATCCGAGTTTGCCCGATTTATATATTAGTGGCGATCAAATTGAGCAGGTGTTGTTAAATCTTGTGCAGAACGCCCTAGATGCCTTGCGAACGGATGCTTTGCGAACGGGTGCTTTGCGAATCGATAGCAACCACAGCGCCGGCGCAGAAGATGAAGCGGCGGCAGATAAGCAGGGCGAAAAGCAGCTAGTGATTCGCACCCGAGTAAGCCATCAAGAAACCATTTATGGTAAGCGCTATCGCCAGTGCGCGCTGATCAGTGTGCAAGATAATGGCCCAGGTGTGGCCGCTGATTTAAAAGATACGTTGTTTTATCCGCTGGTTACCGGCCGCGAAGGTGGCACCGGTTTAGGCCTTTCGATTGCGCAAAGCTTGGTGCACCAGCATGCGGGCAAAATTGAAGTAAGTAGCCGGCCGGGGCACACCGAATTCACCGTGGTATTACCCTACGTTGATGCAACTCAGGAGAACCGCGAATGAGCCGTGTAGTTTGGATATTAGATGATGATAGTTCCATTCGTTGGGTGCTGGAGCGGGCGTTTCGCAATGGCGATTGGCATCCTGAAGTATTTGCCGAGCCGCAGCAATTTCTAACCGCGCTGGCGGCGTTACAGCAAGCCGATGCCAGCGCTACCGATAACAAGGTACCTGCACCGGCATTGGTGCTTACCGATGTGCGTATGCCGGGCATTGATGGCATGCAAGTGTTGCATGAGCTGCAACAGCAATTTCCGGATTTACCAGTGGTGATCATGACCGCGCATTCGGATTTGGATAGCGCAGTGCGCGCGTTTAAAGGTGGTGCATTCGAGTATTTACCAAAGCCATTTGATTTAGATGAAGTTCTGGCAATTGCTGAGCGGGCGGTAAAACCGCGCAGCGAGGCAGAGCGGCCAACATTGGCGAATAACGATACCGGCATTATTGGTGAATCATCGGCTATGCAAGAGGTGTTTCGGGCCATTGGCCGGCTTTCGCGCTCAAGCGTTTCGGTATTGCTCACTGGCCAATCTGGCACAGGTAAAGAACTGGTAGCGCGGGCGTTACATGAACACAGCCCGCGGGCTGAAAAGCCTTTTGTGGCCCTGAACATGGCGGCAATTCCAGCAGAGCTTATTGAATCAGAGTTATTTGGCCACGAAAAGGGTGCCTTTACCGGCGCACAGAACCGCAGGCAGGGGCGCTTTCAGCAAGCAGATGGCGGTACATTGTTCTTAGATGAAATTGGCGATATGCCGTTAGCCGTGCAAACCCGGCTATTACGAGCACTGGCAGAAGGGCAATTTTATCCCGTAGGCAGCCACCAGTTGGTAACGGTAAATGTGCGGGTAATTGCAGCAACTCATATTGATTTGCGTAAAGCCGTAGCCGAGGGAGTATTTCGGGAAGATTTATATCATCGCTTAAACGTGATTCATGTGCAATTACCGGCCTTGCATGAACGGCGCAGCGATATTCCTGCACTGGTGGAACATTTTCTGCAAAGTGCTGCCGAAGAGTTACACATGCCGAGCAAACGTTTAACGGTAAAGGCGATGAACCTGCTGCAGCAGGCTGATTGGCCAGGCAATGTGCGGCAGTTAGAAAACACGTGCCGTTGGATAACGGTAATGGCGAGCGGCGATGTGGTGGATAGCGATGAGCTGCCCAGTGAATTTAAGCATAACGTTGAATTAGCACAGAAAGCCGGGCTGAAATCTAATGATGAAGCTCAGCAAGAACCCGCAAGCAGCTCATTTATAAGCTCGGTTAACACCACAAGTAGCAGCCCGGAATGGCGCAATGCGCTGTATGCCGAGTTTCTAGCTGCGCTTGATGGCAGTGATAACCAACGTTGCAGTGCGTTGCTCGCCGAAATTGAAGGTATGGCGATCGATGCTGCGCTAGCGCAAACCGATAACCATCGGCAGAACGCGGCAACGCGTTTGGGGTGGGGCCGCAATACGCTTACCCGTAAGCTCAGTAAACGCTAACGTGAGGGCTTGTATATTCCTTATGCAATGCCGTGAAAAAGCAGCACTGGGCAATTGTAAAGGGAATGAAAAGTAACTCGCAAGTAAGTGAGTAACGCGTAAATTAGAGAAATGTAAAGATTGTAAAGAGAGTTTGCTACAATAGAGAAACGTTCCTAGCCTGCATCCCCAGTTGCAATTGCAGGTAGCGATTTCAGGTAGCGCTTATAACGAACAGTGAAAAGGAAGGTGAATTGTGGTGAATGTTCTACTAATTGATGATGATGCAGATTTAGGCACAATGCTTACTGATGTATTTGCTCGCGAGGGCATTCGATTAACCACTGTTGAAGACGGTAAAGCGGGCTTGAATACGGCCACCGAAGGTAAATTCTCGCTGATTCTACTCGATATCATGTTGCCAGAAATGGATGGCTTGCAAGTGCTGAAGCACTTACGCCAATCGGGTATCGAAACTCCGGTGTTAATGCTTACTGCTCGTGGTGATGATGTAGATCGCGTGGTGGGCTTAGAGCTTGGCGCAGACGATTACCTACCGAAACCATTTTATCCACGCGAGCTTGTGGCTCGGGTTAAAGCACTGTTACGCCGCAGTAAAAAAGGCGATGGCATGCCTGAGGTTGAGAAACTCCGCTATGCCGGCTTTGAGCTTGATACCGTGAACGCCGAAGCTATTTGTGATGGTACAGCCCTTACCCTTACGCCAACCGAATTTGAAGTATTGCGCCAGCTAATTATGCATCATGGCCAATTGGTAACCAAAGAAAGCCTTTCTACCCAAGTGCTTGGGCGTCAGCTTGGGCCATTCGATCGCTCGTTAGATGTGCATATTAGTAACGTGCGCAAAAAACTGCCAAGCCACCCTGATCGTATTCAAACCGTGCGTGGCCGAGGCTATCGCGTAATGGAGCCAGAGTTACTGGAAAGCTAATCCATGCCAGAGCGCCGTACTCGTTGGTATCAATCCCTTACATTTCGGCTGTTAACAATATTCTGGAGCCTGATATTGTTAACAGCGATGGCGGCCTTTTCGGCTGTGCTATACCTTTCTGCCCCTCCTGGGCCAACAGAACTTTCTGAAGATTATCAGCGGGCAATAGAACCCATTCTTAACCACCCTTCCACTGAGGGCATGATTCAACCTGGCCGTTTATTGGTGGGGCAATATCGCGTAGTGGCGGTAAATAGCCTAGAACTAAACGAAATCATTTATGTGCCGGGTATGAGCCAATTTCAAGTGGGTGTGGCGTTCGATATTATGCAAAGCGCTGAGCCTGTGCAGGCAGTGGTGGGCGAACATACCTATGGCGGACCATTTGCCAGCAGCGAAGGCGATGTAGTAATTGCGCGCCCTGCCAGTAGTGAAGAATTGGCGATGCTGGCCGAAAATGGTGATCAGGATTGGTGGCCGCGGCTAATTCTTATTGCTATTGCGGCATCATTTCTTGGTGCGCTTATTCTTGGTTGGTGGTTTGTGCGGCCGCTACGGCAGTTGCGCAATGCCACGCGAGAAATTGCCGCCGGCTCTGCCGAGCCTAACCTAGCACGATTACCGAAGCGCAAAGATGAGCTGGGTGAGCTTGCCCGTACTATGGCAACAACTGCGGTGCAGTTAGCCAATTCGCGCGATGCACAGCGTCGGTTGCTTAGTGATATTTCCCATGAATTACGTTCGCCGGTAGGCCGCTTGCAAGTGGCGCTAGATTTAATGGAAACCGATGAATTACGAAAAAACCGCAACTACTTGCAGCTCCATAAAGATATTTATCGCCTAGGCTCTATTATCGATAGTATTTTGTGGCTCTCGCGATTGGAAAACGGCCTCGAGAAGCTAGTAAAAGATCCGGTAGATATTGCGGCGGTGTTGAAAGATTTGCAAAGCGATTTGTATTATCTGCAATACGATAAGAATCAACCAAGCTGGGAAGGCCGTTTGCAGCTGCCGGCGCGGAAGTTGCCAGAGCTTGAAGCCGATGCAGTATTGCTGCGGTTGATTATCGAAAACCTGGTGCGGAATGGGTTCCAATATGGTCCTGAGAATGGCCAAGTTCGGGTTTCAGCGGCAGTGAAAGGTAATGAAATTTCCCTTACGGTACGTGATGAAGGCCCTGGAGTACCGCAAGAAAAGCTGAAGAAAATGTTTGAACCGTTTTTCCGTGCTGATCCTTCTCGCCATCATGGCGCCGGTGTAGGTTTAGGCTTGGCACTTTGCCAAAGAGCCGTGCTAGTATTGGGGGGTAGTATTCATGCTGAAAACCACCCAGAAGGCGGTTTAGCCGTAACAGTTCGGTTGCCGCTAAGCTAACCTAACGGTAAGCTAATAAAAAGCAAAGGTAAACCGCGCAAGGATCCACAATGCCGCAAACAGAACAACCGCTAGCTGAGAGCTCTAGCGAGGGTGCAGTAGTAAACCACCAGCAGATGGCGAGTAAGTATGCGCTAGCAATTTTAAACAGGCGGCCTGCCGATACATCGCCAGACTGGTTGCTGTGGGCGCAAGAAGATCTCGCTGAATTTTACCGGTTTGCAGAGCACGCCGAGTTTCGCAGCTCGGATGGCCTGGAAATTCGCTATGCCCTGTTTGAAAACCGCGAACTACCGATACTGAACGATGCCCAAGCTGGTGATGACCCGCTGAATCAACCTACCGATCAATTTGTAGCGCGGTTAGCCGAAGGGCATGAGCATGAAGCCGAACCCAATCGCGGTTGGGTGTTTATTGCCCCGGGTCGAGTGGAATCCTATTTAAAATACCAAGAAATCACCTTAGAGTTAGTAGCTGCAGGTTATTCAGTAGCAATGATCGATCACCGTGGGCAAGGCCATTCCGATCGCCTTACCGATCATCATCAGCAAGGCCATGTGGATCGCTTCAGTGATTACGCCCGAGATTTCGCTGAATGGGTGCAATTGTTACAGCCGCGAATTGGTGATGCACCCGCGTATATTTTGGCGCATTCCATGGGTGGTGCTATTGCCGCGTTGTATTTACAAACCTATGCCGGCACTGACGAATACCCATTCACCCCATTTCAGAAAGCAGCTTTTTCGGCCCCGATGTGCGGCATTAAAACCAAGCCATTTCCGTTTTGGGTAGCAAAGCCACTTACTAAAGCGTTGGCATCAATTAATGGTATTTTGGCTCCACGAAAGCAATGGTATGCGCCTACTACTGGTGATTATGTAACCCTGCCTTTTGCTGAAAATGAGCTTACCCGTAGCGAAAATCGCTATCAATGGTTTAGCCAGATGTATGCTGATCACCCGGCTATTAAGGTGGGTGGCCCTACGAATCAATGGGTTGCAGAGGCGATTGCCGCCGCTCGGCAAGTGGTGTTGAATGCGCGGCGGGTTAAGATCCCAGTGCTCGTATTGCAGGGCAGTGAAGATGTAATTGTAGCCGCCGAGCCCCAGCAGCAGTTCGTTACCGCTCTGGTTAACCCGGCCAGTAAGCTAGTGCCAGTGGCTGGCGCCCGCCACGAAATACTCATGGAAAGCGATGCTATTCGAGAACGAGCGTTAAAACATATTTTGCAGTTTTTGCGCGCTAACTAGCAAGAGTTGGTTGATTTTTCCACAATGCTAGCCGGCCTGTGCCGATCACTCGGTTCCAAGAAAGCCGTGCTGCCGCCATGCTTCGTAACTTACTAGCGCAACTGAGTTAGAAAGATTTAGCGAGCGATTATTCGGCATCATTGGAATACGTAGGCGGTTATGCTCGGGTATTTGTGCCATTACATCCGGTGCCAGGCCGCTGGTTTCTGAGCCAAACAGCAATACATCTCCCTCTTGAAACACCACGTTGGTATAACTGCGCGTGCCCTTGGTGGTAATAGCGTACATTGCTTTGCCGGCCATGGCCTCGGCAAAGGCGGCAAAATCAGGATAGCGCTGCACGCGAGCAAGATCGTGGTAATCCAGCCCAGCACGGCGTAACTTTTTCTCTTCAAAATCAAAACCTAGCGGCTCAATTAAATGCAAGGCACAGCCATTATTCGCACAAAGGCGGATAATATTACCTGCATTGGCAGCCATTACCGGGTTAAACAGCGCGATATTGAACATTAACGTGTGGCTCCAAATTGATTTCAGGGCGCATTTTAAAGGTTTACAGCTCGGCTATCTATAACTATGGTTAATAAAACAAGATTAAGAAACTTAGCGGCGTTTGCATACTCAAATGCGTTATACTGGTGCCCGATTTTATGTGCAGCACGTATTAATCGGCACTAAAGTAACAAGCCTGAGTAACAAGCCTGAACTAACGGCTGGCAACAAATAAAGGTAAACGCAATGAGCAGTATGTTGAAAGCAGTATCCGCCGCAGTATTCTCGCTAGCAAGCATGGGCTTGCTGTTTAGTAGCGCAAGCGCTGAGGCAGATAGCAACAATTCGTCTGCAAACCCGCAATGGAATCTAATGCTAGTGGGCAGCGAGTTGCAAATTTGCTCGAGCATGAATGCCCAACACTGCAATTCAAACGAATGGATTGTAGCCAACGACATGCGCACCGCGCGCTTATTCCAACTTACCGATGTACGCCGCCGTGAGGCCCTGCGCCAAGCTATTTGGCCGCGCGAACGCGATGGTGTGCGGGAAGAGCTGGATATCGCCATGCGCGAAATGGTGGATTACTTTGGCCGTGGCGTAGTGCCAGAGCAACGTTTGGTTGAACGGTTGCGTTCGCGGGCATACCTTGAGTTAGTAATGCGCCTTTCCGATGCCGAATATAACCGTATTCTCGATAACATAGAAATGCCTCGCCTAGAAGGGTTGAATGAGGTGGTGAACCTCAATGAAACCAAGAGCAACAGTGCCGAGTTTATTCGCAATTTTGTGGCCATGGCTGAACAGCTAAAGGGGAATGCTACTGAGCGCACCGATGCAGCGAATATCCTAGTAGTTACGGCTGGCGAGCGCGATAGTTTCCGCAACATTGATACTTACCTTGGTGCGTTCACCCAAGCAGGAGCGAATGCCCAATGGTTGCCGATTGATATAGCCGTTACTGCACTACAACAGAATGGTGGCGAAAATGCATGCCGTGGGTTAGAAAGCCAGCGCCGTGAACTGAGTGGCAGCTATGATCGGGATCGGGTGAACCCCCAACGCCACGCTGAACAGCAGGCGTTTTGCAATGATAAAGATGCCTGGCAGGCATTGCTCGCAAATGCCGATGGCGTATTTTTCACCGGCGGTAGTGCCGATAAATTACGCCGTGTGTTGCTGCCAAATGGCGAAGCAACGCCAGTATTACGTGGCCTACGTGAACGTTTTGATGCCGGCAACTTAGCAGTAGGCGGCGCAGGTGCTGGCGCCCAAGCCTTAGTAAGCGCCAACATGATTACCAACGGCCGCAGCGGCGAAGGTATGCGTTCAGGTGCGATAGCTTCCGGGGCTCCGGCAGCTGGTTGCGAGTTTGATAACACCTGCCCGCGTGGGCTAAACCAACATTCTTTAACCTATGAGCCACTCGGTGGCGTGGGCGTATATCGTATTGGCATCGTAGATACCGATGTATCCATGCGCGGCCGCCAAGCCCGTATGTTGCGCGTAGCCGCAGAAACCAATACGCCGTTAGCGATGGGCATTGATGCGAACACCGCCGTGCTTATGAACAGCCGCAGTGGTGTGTTTTCAGTAATCGGCGATGAAGGCGCGTTGTTCCTTGAAGGAGCGCAACAAGTGGGTACTATGCTAGCGGCAACGTTCCACTACTTACGCACCGGTAGCATGGGCCGTATGGCCGGTAGCCGAGTGTCTGCAGTGGTAATGGCTGAACAGCCGCCGATGCGCTTAGAAACCACTACGAACCGCTTTTTAGACGATACCGGTTTCTATGATAACTTTGATGTGGTGTGCCGCGGCAATCGGCAATTGCGTTTGTTGCAGAGCGAGTTTCAACTCGTGCTGCAGGCCACCGATGCCAGCGAGCTAGAGTTAAGCCGCAGCCGTTGCCAAGTGTACAACGGCGTAATCGGCATTAGCCAAGTAGAACCTTAAATACCGTAATTAACGCGGTATTCTTGCATTTTCTCGAGCATTTCATGGTTACCTGGGCGCTGTGATAAATACTCGATAATATCGCCTAAGGTAACAATGGCAATTACTGGAGCTTTGTAATCACGCTCTACTTCCTGAATTGCAGAAAGCTCGCCGCGGCCTTTTTCTTGCCGATCGAGCGCAATTAATACGCCAGCTAAACTGGCGCCGTTGGCCTCTACGATATCCATCGATTCACGAATGGCCGTGCCCGCAGTAATTACATCATCTACCAGCATAATCCGGCCCTCTAGCGGTGAACCTACTAGGTTGCCGCCTTCGCCGTGATCTTTCTTCTCTTTGCGGTTAAAGCAGTAAGGCACATCTTTTTTATAGTGCTCATATAGGCTTACTACCGTAGCGCTGGCGATTGGGATGCCTTTGTAGGCTGGGCCAAACAATACATCGTAGGCAATGCCGGAATCTTCTAGCGCAGCCGCATAATAGCGGCCCAAACGCGCCAAATCGGCGCCGGTGTTAAACAACCCGGCATTAAAGAAATACGGGCTAGTACGGCCCGATTTCAGGGTGAATTCGCCGAACTTCAATACACCCTTGCTCAAAGCAAATTCAATAAATTCGCGTTGATACTCCTTCATGAATTTAGCGCCTCTTTCTGGTGATCATTCAATTCCCGAATGGCGTGCTTGGCAAGCTCAACCATTGCGTTCATTTCATCAAAACTAAAGGGTTCTGCTTCTGCAGTACCTTGCACTTCAATAATTTTACCGGTGTCGGTCATTACCACATTCATATCGGTATCAGCTTTCGAATCTTCTGGGTAATCCAAATCTGCTACCGGATCGCCGTTGTAAATGCCTACCGAAATTGCCGCTACCATGCACTTCAGCGGGTTCACTTTTACCAACCCTTTCTTGCGCATGAAGTTAATGGCATCCACTAGTGCTACACAAGCACCAGTAATGGCCGCAGTGCGGGTGCCCCCATCGGCCTGAATTACATCACAATCTACGGTAATCGTATTTTCGCCCAAGGCATTCAAATCTACCGCCGCGCGCAAGGCCCTAGCAATTAAGCGCTGAATTTCCATAGTGCGGCCGCCTTGCTTGCCGCGTGCCGCTTCGCGATCAGAGCGCGTATGGGTAGCTCGTGGCAACATGCCATATTCGGCCGTTACCCAGCCTTGGCCTTTGCCCTTTAAGAAGCGAGGCACGCCTTCTTGCACACTGGCGTTACACAACACCTTGGTATCTCCAAACTCAATTAGCACGCTACCTTCAGCGTGGCGAGTGTAGTTGCGTGTGATCGTTACCGGGCGAATTTGTTGAGCTGTACGGCCACTTGGACGCATAAAGAACCTCTACTAATTTGGTGAATTGCAGGTGCACGTGAGCCACGTGTACGGGCGCATAGTATAAGCGTTTTGCCGCTTTTTCGCTATGCGGGTTTTGCGGCTGGCCGAGCAGGCGCTATACTTGCGGTTCATTTTGCTGAACAACCGCATTCGTTTGGTACTCCGCAGCAGAATGGCCACGAACTTGCTGCGTGTTTGTTGTGCTTAGTTTATAGGCCCAGCCGCAGCCTCGATTAAAATGCAAAAAAGAGAGCCATTTATGATTTACAGCATGACAGCCTACGCCCGCGAAGAAATTAAAGCTGAATGGGGCACCGCCGTGTGGGAGCTACGCTCAGTAAACCAACGCTACCTAGAAACCTACTTCCGCTTGCCTGAGCAATTCCGTGGTATCGAAACCAACCTGCGTGAACGCCTGCGCAAAGCATTACAACGCGGCAAAGTAGAGTGCGGCTTGCGCTTCACCGCCAATGTGGGTGCCAATACCGAACTGCAAATCAACGAAGATCTGGCCATGGCATTATTGCGCAGCGCCGAATGGATGCAAAACCAAGGCGCCAAAGCCTCTATCGATCCAATAGATGTATTGCGCTGGCCAGGCGTGCTCGAAGCCGCCGAAGCCGATACCGATAGCATTCAAAAAGATCTGTTAGCCGGCTTCGAACGCACCATCGAAAGCTTTATAGAGCACCGTGCTAGCGAAGGCGCCAATATGCGCGCGCTCATCGAAACCCGCCTTGATAACATTGCCGACCAAGCCAGCTTTGTGCGCACCCGCATGCCCGAAGTGCTCGAGTGGCAACGCGAGCGCCTAGCCGGCAAATTCGCCGAAGCCAAAATAGAACTCGATAGCGAACGGCTCGCCCAAGAAATGGTGCTACTCGCACAAAAAACCGATGTAGCCGAAGAGCTCGATCGCCTTGATAGCCACATCAAAGAAACCCGCAGTATCTTGCGCAAAGGTGGCGCCTGCGGCCGCCGCCTCGATTTCATGATGCAAGAATTCAACCGCGAAGCGAACACCCTAGGCTCGAAATCAATTAATGCAGATATCACCAACGCTGCGGTGGAAGTGAAGGTGCTGATTGAGCAGATGCGGGAGCAGATCCAGAACATCGAATAATTTTCTTTACTCTGTCTAATATTTTCCTGATGCTTCCAAAGCCCTTTTAAATAAAGGGCTTTGTTGTTGTGCGCCGGGCACGGCGCGTAGCGCCTTGACAGGCGCTGGTCCTGCACAGATGGTGCTGGCAGGATGACTTGGAGGTGGAAGTCCTCTGTGAGCCCGGTAAGGGGAATCACTAGCTGAACCGCAAGGGTGTTCACCGCGAGGTGAAATCTGAAGGAAGCGGCAAGCAAACCACTGGCCTGACGAACAGAAATCGCATACGAGGCGGTCATAGTGGGTAAGGCAACAACTACTGTCAAAGCCCTATACTTACACGGAAACTATGGACGTAGATGCGGCAGGTATAAGTGG
>NZ_JBLRWZ010000036.1:0-24604 GCF_047920995.1 Aliidiomarina sp. | reverse complement strand
TTAGCCGCTGGAATTGGGAACTAAAAGAAAAGTTATTACCCAATGGCGGCGTAAATTTTCAATTTGTTACCCACGATAATTTTTCTGCTGATACGGCCCGCATGGGTGAAAAAGCGCCGCGTTTTGTGTGCAACACCGCAATTGATGAAGGTGAATTCGTGCCCAGCGAGTGGCAGCCTATTGATAGCGATACTGAATTGCGTGATGTATTACCGCAAGGCACTGATGCAGCCGTTTTGGTGGGTATTACTTCGCGCGAACAACTATTAAATGTTGCTGCCCGCATTTATGAGCTGCGGAAATATTTTGGCCCTTATTTGCGCATTATTGCGCGCGAGCGTGATGAATCATTACGGCTGCAAGATGAACGCATTCTTATTAGCAGTGGCGCGAATTTAGTATTGCCGAATGAAATTAGTACGCGCCGTATTATTGGCATTGCGGAAACCACAGTGGGTTTTTATTACTCACTTACCTTAGCCGACAGTTTTGCGGAAATAAAAAGCAACCAACTTACCGAAGAAGTACGTGGCTATTTGATGCCACTGGCGTTTTTGAGCTCCATTTATACGTTGGAGAAAAAAGCTGAACAGCAAGCGCTAGATTCCGTGCTAATTCGTGCCGAGCCTGGCACCGGCCTTACCGCCCATTCCATTGTCCGGCGTTTTTCTAGCCGTAGGCCGGGCGATGTAATTACGGTAATTGGCGACCAGGTATATTTGTATTTATATGGCTGCCGCGATAGTGATGTAAGTAATGTTTTGTATATGAATTTCGGTATTCCCAGCGATAATTTATTTAAAAATGAAGTGCGCTTGGTGAAACATGGACAAATTATTGATTTGCAAGCCCAGCTAGTTGCAGAAGAACGGTTAAACCCAAGCCCTGCGCTTGATATTGAATCGGGGTATCGTGAAGATGGCGCTATTACCCGTAAAGTTGCCGCAAAAACCGCACCCAAAGTGCGCAAAGCAGAATATTTATAAGGAAAAACGATGCCTGAAGCGTTGTTGATTTGGATAGTACTTGCAAGTTTCGTTTTCGGTTTACTGTGTGGGTTGGTAATCGCCTATGTGCGCGGGCTGATGCACCGGAATATGTTTACCTTTTCTCCGTTCAACCGGCATATTCGGGTGCTACGGCGTGATGCTAAGGCTGCATCTGTAGCGGGCTCGGCTGGTGGTACTCGCGCTGCGACAATAGATGACGCAAATGCTAACGCTGAGAAATCGCGCACATGAATGATCATTTATACCAACAACAACGGCATCACTTGCTCAATCATCCGTTGTTTTCATGGCCCGGATTGGGCGTATGGAGCTTCTACTTTTTACTGAAGATTGGCGCAGGAGTATTCGGTTATATTGAACTGAACCTACTATGGAATATTGTTTTATTCTTCTTTTTGGTAATACCGATACAACCGCGGTCTCTAAAAATTGCCCGGCAACTTATTGCCATTATCGCGGCGGTTATTTTGTTCTATCAAGAAACTAGCCTGCCACCATTTTCGCGACTAGTTGACCAATGGCAATTAGTAAGCAGCTTCAGTGTAGTGTATTTAGTTGAGCTTATTGGCCGTTTTATTGCCATTGAAGCCATTGCGGTATTTTTGGTAGCCATGATTGTATTTGCCTATTTGCGCAAAATTATCCGCATGACCGCCCTTACTCTAGTGCTTTTGGTTATTTACCCGGTGTTACCGCAGTTTGCTCCTGCTCCGATATATACATCGCCTTCCGCGCAAGTAACTAGCGCCCCCATGTTGGCGATACAGCGCGGCAGTGGTGATCCGGATGCTATTTTAACGCGCTTTTATGCGCAGCAAAGCCAAATTCGCTTAAGCCCACCGAGCGTGGCGAACCCAAATTTCGATATTTTAATTCTCAATGTATGCTCGCTATCGTGGCAAGATTTGCAGCAATTTGATTTGCTAGATCATCCGCTGTGGGCGCAAGCCGACATTATGCTCAGTAATTTTTACACCGGTAGTTCGTATTCTGGGCCTGCAACCTTACGTTTATTGCAAGCCAGTTGCGGCCACGTGCCTCATCGGCAACTGTTTGAGCCCGAAGGCGAATGCATGATGAACGAGCAGCTTGCAGCCCTTGGGTTTGCTGCTGAAATTCGCATGAACCACAGCGGCGCGTTTGATAATTTTTTACGGCAAATTCGTGAGCTCGGCGGCATGCAGGATGCGCAGGTTGTAAGCCCAGAGCAATTTCCAATTGCTATGAGTGGCTTTGATCAGGCGCCGATTCGGGCAGATAGCGCGATATTTACTGATTGGCTGGATACCCTCGGCGCAACGCCAAAATTCACCTTCTATAACACCATGAGTTTGCACGATGGCAACCGTTTATCGGGCTTTCGCGGCAATAGCATGGCGAGCTATCGAACGCGGGCCAAAACCTTGCTAGATGATACGCTGCAACTGTTTCAGGATATTGAGGCAAGCGGCCGTAACGTGCTGGTAGTGATGGTGCCAGAGCATGGTTCTGGGCTACAAGGCGATCGTATGCAACTGCCCGGTATGCGCGAGATTCCAACCCCGGAACTTACCCATGTGCCAGTGCTGTTTAAGCTGTTTGGTGAGGGGGTTGCTGGAGCTGGCTTGGACGTGGCGGGTTCGGCTGGTATGGGTGCGGCGGGTTCTTCTGCCGAATCGGCTGGTATGGGTGCGGCCGGTTCGGGCACACGAGCGCATGAGCTGGTACAAATTGGCCATGCCACTGGGCCTAGTGCAATTGCCGAAGTAATTTACGAAATTATCCGCCAACAGCCGTTTACTGGGGGCAGTTATCGCCCAGCTGAAATCGCTGGAGCGGTAAACGAAACATTGCCCGTGTTGGAAAATGACCGGGTAATTATGCTGAATGTGGAAGGGCAGTTTCTTCTGCAAATTAATAATGGAGAGTGGCGGCCTTATAACCGCTAAACAAGAAGGATAGCAACATGGACGTAATACACCACGGCGCAGCAAGCGGCGTTACCGGCTCGTGCCACGAGCTCGTTGTAGCACCCGGCGCCTCAGTTTTAGTGGATATTGGCTTGTTTCAAGGAGCGGAAACCAGCGGCGCCGATACGGTTAGCGGTGATGCCGGCGAAAACAACCAAGCCATTGATTTTTCGCTCGATAATGTGCGCGCGTTAGTAATTACTCACTGCCACATAGACCACGTGGGCCGCCTACCCTGGCTGCTCATCGCCGGCTACCGCAAACCCATCTTTTGTACTCGCGCCACCGCACATTTGCTGCCCATGGTAATCGAAGACGCCCTAAAAGTTGGCCTTACCCGCAACGCCCAGCTCATTCAAGCCGTGCTGAAACTGCTCGACGGCCTGCTGCATCCCGTAGATTACGATGAATGGCTCGAGCTTGGCACCATCGATGCCGCCCTACCGCTGCGCCTCCGCTTCCGCCAAGCCGGCCACATTCTTGGCTCTTCTTATGTTGAGTTTGAGAGGTTGGTGTCAGTGACGGCGGTGTCGGAGAGAGAGGTGTCAGTGACGACGGTGTCAGTGACGACGGTGTCAGACACCGCGCTCACTGACCCCAACCTCTCGGGCAAGCCGCAGCGGATTGTGTTTTCTGGCGATTTAGGCTGTAAAAACAGCCCCTTGTTGCCAGACCCGCAGCCGCTGGAGCGCGCTGATATGCTGGTGTTGGAATCTACCTACGGTGATAAAAATCATGAAAATCGCGCGGAACGGCAGCAACGCTTGCAACGCGTGATAGAACATTGTGTTGCCGATCGCGGGGCGGTGCTAATTCCTGCCTTCAGCATTGGCCGCACCCAAGAGCTGCTGTACGAGCTGGAAGATATTATTTACCAGTGCAAACAGGCGGAATGCGCCAAAGAACACAGCATTTGGCAAGATATCGTTGTGATCGTTGATTCGCCGATGGCAGCCGAATTTACTCAACAGTACCGCAAGATGCGCGATTTATGGGATGCCGAGGCGCGCGGCAGGCTGGCTGATGATCGCCATCCACTGAATTTCAAACGTATGCATATTGTTTCCAGCCACGCAGAACACGAACGTTTGGTGAACTATCTACGCAGCACCGGCGAACCCTGCATTGTGATCGCCGCCAGCGGCATGTGCACCGGTGGCCGCATGGTGAACTACTTGCGGGCCCTACTCCCCGATCCGCGCACCGATGTACTGTTCGTTGGCTTTCAGGCTGCTGGCACCCCAGGCCGTGATATTCAACGCTACGGCCCACGCGGCGGCTACGTGGATCTTGATGGCGAACGGATATGGATAAAAGCCGAGATTCACACCCTCGGCGGCTACTCCGCGCATGCCGATCAGCAAGAACTTATCGAGTTCATCGCCACCGCTGAACACGTTGGTTATGTGCGCCTAGTGCATGGCGATGCCGCCGTGCAGCGCGCCTTCCGCGCTATCCTGCAAGCCCGCTTCCCGGAAATAACCGTAGATTGCGCCTGCGATCTTTAAATTGGGGTCAGTGAGGCGCGTCTCCGTCCCCGTTTTTTAAGGTAGCATAGAAAACTGGCTGCCAGCCCTTGTGGCTCAGGGGTGTTAAGCGATTGCGCAAGAGATAGGGGTCAGTGTGGTTGCTCACTGACCCCTATCTTCAACTCGCCGAACGCAAGCGCTGCCGCTCAAGCTCAAGCTCAAGTATCGCAGTAGCCGGAAGGGAAGAGTACGAGGTGATCGAGGTTGAGGCGTAAGCCCACTTCTTGGCCGAGTTCATATTGGTGGTGAGATGGTGCCATGCATAGGAGGTGGCTGCCGTTTTCCAGTTCGGCGGTGTATAAGAAGTGCGCGCCACGGAATCCGCGCGCCACAATTTTTGCGCGCCGCTCTGAGCTGTCATCAATTACGATATCATCAGGGCGAATGAGCACATCTACCGCCTCACCCTCGGTACCGCGCACCACTTCATCACCGCGCAATAATCCGAGCGGTGTATCTACTTCAAGGTTATCGGTAACTGAACCGTGCACCAGCACCCCTACGCCAATGAAATCGGCCACCAAATGGTGCGCGGGCTGGTGATACAAACCATACGGAGTATCCCACTGCAGCAAGCGGCCGTGGTACATCACGCCAGCGCGATCTGCCATAGCGAAAGCTTCTTGTTGATCATGGGTAACCAACAGCGCGGTTATGCCCTCTTCTTTCAAAAGGTTGCGCACCTCCGCAGCAAGCGATTCACGCAACTCCGCATCCAAAGAAGAGAACGGCTCGTCCATTAACAATAGGCGTGGCTTCGGTGCTAATGCCCGCGCCAGTGCAATGCGCTGTTGCTGACCACCAGAAAGTTGATGCGGATACCGCGGGCCATAGCCCGCCAAACCCACATGCGAAAGCAATTGGTTTACCCGCTTGCGCTGCTCTTCATCTGATTGCTTGCGAATACCAAAGGCCACATTTTCAAACACGGTAAGGTGCGGAAACAAAGCGAAATCTTGAAACACCATACCTATGCCGCGTTTCTCCGGCGGAATGTGTTGCCCAGGCGAGCTTACCAAGCGTTTATCGAGTTCGATTCTGCCGGAGCTAACTTGCTCAAACCCGGCAATTGCTCGTAATAAGGTGGTTTTTCCGCAGCCACTAGGGCCAAGCAAACAGCCAATTTCGCCTTCACCAAGATAAAAGCTAACGCCATCAACAATAGTTTGTCGATCGAAGCTCACTTCTACACTGCTTAGTTTTAACTGGCTCATGCGTTTCCTTTATTCATTCGTTTAAACGTATGTACGTATTGGTATATCTGTATATGCGGATATCTGCATATGCGCATATCTATATATATGCATAAGCGCATGCACTCAACCATGCACCTAACCATGCACTCAACTACACCGGCTCGTAAATCTCGCCTGGCCTTGGATCCAGCGGCCGCGTTTCTTCTTTGCTCATAGTTTGCCGCCGGTTCATGGCGCGGCTCAACAGGATTACCGGAATCAAACCCGCCAATACAATCATAATGGCGGCGGGGCCTGCATCGGCTAAGCGTTCATCGCCCGCCATTTCATAAGCCCGCACCGCCAGAGTGTTGAAATTAAAGGGCCGCAACACTAACGTAGCCGGCAATTCTTTTAACACATCCACGAACACCAAGATGCCCGCAGTAATTAAACTTGTCCGCAATAACGGAAAGTGAATGCGCGTGAGCACTTCTTGGGATTTTAACCCTAAAATTCTGCCCGATTCGTCCATCGCGTGGCTAATTTGGCTCAAACCACTTTCTACGGTTTGAATGGAGATCGATAAAAACCGCACGGTATAGGCAAACAACAAGGCAATAATGGTGCCGGAGAAAATTAGCCCCGGATTCACACCAAAAACGCTCTCGCTAAAGGCAATAATTCGATGATCTAGCCAACTGAGCGGCACCATCACACCTACGGCAATTACTACGCCGGGAATGGCGTAACCGAGCGAGGCGAAACTTACCGAGGCTTTGGTAATACGGGTGCTGCTGGTTTGTTGGCGCTTACTGGCTACCCGTTTTCCGTAGCAGAGCCAGAGCGCGAAGGTAACGGTAATCACCGCCGCTAACGCCGCTAACACAAGGCTGTTGCGAATGAGGATCCAGAAGGCGGTATCGGCCCACACATCAAGGCGATCGAATGACCAGCTTAACAGCTGCAATGCCGGCAATAAGAAGCCGAACAGCACTGGTAAAAAACACACCATAAACGCGAGTAAGGCTTTACCGCCGCGCAGGCGCATGGGCCGGGTGGCTTGGTTACTGCGGCCAGCGTGATGATAGCGAGATTGTTTGCGTGATATGCGCTCCACCAGCATGAGCACTACTACGGCGCTCAGCAGAATGCTGGCCAGTTGCAGCGCCCCTACTTTGTCGTTCATGCCATACCACGTGCGGAAAATACCGGTGGTAAAGGTGGTAACGCCGTAAAAGTGCACGGTGCCGTAATCAGCTAGGGTTTCCATGAGCGCCAAGGTAACGCCTGTGGCGATGGCAGGACGTGCCATGGGCAACGCCACCCGTGAGAAACTTTGCCATGGGCCCAAACCCAGGGTGCGGCCAGCCTCTATTGCGGCGCGGGATTGTTCGATAAATGCGGCGCGGGTAACCAAGTACACGTAGGGGAATAAAACAAAGCCCATTACCAGCACAGCGCCGGTAAGAGAGCGGATTTCTGGGAAGGCGTAATCGCCGAGGCCCCAGCCCGAGAGCGTGCGTAAAGCGCTCTGCACCGGACCTTCAAAGCTGAGCATGCCACTGTATGTGTATGCGGTGATATAAGCTGGCATGGCTAAAGGCAACAGGAGCGCCCAGCGCAGCCAACGCACGCCGGGGAATTCGCACGCGGTGGTAAGCCACGCCGTGGCCACACCGATCACCAGCACCATGAGGCCAACACCTAAAAGTAAAATAGCGCTATGTTTTACATATTCGCCGATTACGTTACTGAACAAGTGGCTTAGGGTGGCGCGTTGTTCTTCGCCAGCGAGGCCCATAAAAAAGCTAGCTACTACCACGATTAATGGCAGACAAATAATAACGGCAACCAGTGGCAACGAAATATCGTGCCACTTGCGCCATAATTTCACACCTAAGTGTTTTCCTGCTTTGCGTAGGGTACGAACCATGAGTTTCCTTGCTTAATTTCGTGCGCTTAGCGCCAGCCGGCTCTATCCATTAAACGCACGGCAGCGGCATTGTTCTCGCCCAGTTCGCTCATGGATATCTCATCGGCTTTGAAGTTACCCCAGCTTTGCAATACTTCGCTCCACTGTGCGTTCGGGTTCACTGGATACTCGGAGTTCGCTTCGGCATACCAGCTTTGCGATGATTCGCGGGCTAAGAAATTCATTAGCTTGATAGCGTTTTCTGGATTGCGTGCACTTTTGATAAGGCCAATACCCGACACATTTACATGGGTGCCGTTGCTATTCTGCGCAGGCCAAGCAATGGCTACTTTGCTAACAGTATTTTGGTTGGTGGCATCATCGCTAAGGCTCATGCCGCCGAAATAATAGGTATTGGCGATGGCGATATCACATTGGCCCGAGGCTACCGCATGAATTTGATCCCGATCACCGCCTACCGGGTTGCGCGCGAAGTTAGCTACTAGGCCGCGCGCCCACTCTTCGGTAACAGCTTCGCCATAATGCGCAATCATGGCGGCTACCATGGATTGGTTGTAAATATTATCGGAAGAACGCACGCAAATACGGCCGCGCCATTGTTCATCGGCAAGGCTAAGGTAATCGGTAATTTCTTCGGGGTTTACCCGTTCTTTTGCATAAAATACTGGCCGTGCGCGCATGCTTAAGCCATACCAATGCCGCTCGCTATCCCGCAGGTGATCAGGCACCGCACCTTCTAAAACCTGCGTGTGGATAGGTTGGAATAAGTTCGCTTGTTTGGCCCGATGCAATGAACCTGCATCTACGGTGAGAAAAAGATCTGCTGGCGTGTTCGAGCCTTCACTTTGAATGCGCGATAACAGGCCGCTGCCAGAGCCGGTAAGGAGGTTCACTCGAATGCCGGTTTCGGCAGTAAATTCATCGAGTAGCGGTTTAATGAGGCTTTCATTGCGCGATGAGTAAAGGTTCACTTCATCACCCTTGCCGCTGCAGGCAATTAATGACGATACGGCAAGGGTTCCAGCCGCCAACGCTAACAATACTTTACTGCCTCGATTCATTCTCAAACCTCCTAATTTGTATGCTCGCTATTCTAAACGAACAGATCGTAAATGACAATCGTTATCATTTACACCACTTTCGGAGTACCTCTTTTGGGCGCAGTTCGGGGACAGAGAGAATGGGGTCAGTGAGGCGCCTCACTGACCCCATTCTTCCCCGCGCACCACAAGGGTGCAATAAGGCAAAGGGCTGGCGGCTAGTTTTCTCTGTCCCCAAAAAAGTTGGGGACGGAGACGGTGCTCACTGACCCCAATCTTTACAGCACAAAAAAATCACCGAGGTCGGTGCGCAGCGCTTCGGCGCAAGAGGGTTTGAGGTGGGAGATCCACACCTGTTTGGGGCGTATGGGTATGTTGGTGATGGTAGTGCGCACCATGCTGGGGGTCATGTGTTTGGTGCGTACGGCGAGCTCATGCATATCATCTGTGAATGAGCATTCGAGCATGAAGATATCGATGGCGCCGAGCTTGGCGAGTTCGGCATCGAGCAACGGCCCGGCGGTGGTATCGGAACTAAATACGAATTGTTCGCCGCCTATACGCGCGCTTACTCCAACAGTGGGAATCGTATGATCTACCGGAAATACTGTGATATCTACGCCGCTCCCTACTGCAAAACCACCTGCTGCAACTCTATCAGCTGCAACACCACCAGCTTCAGCAAGGCTAAACTGATCCCCAGGCTGGAATTCTACAAACTTCACAATCGGCCGATCTGGCGTTGGCAGCACCGTATAATCAGGCCAAATGGCGTTGTTAAAAATATTGTCCCGTAGCGTTTGAATGGTATGTGCCTGCGCATACACGGTAACTTGCTGGCCGTTATTATCGAACATATTGCTCAAAAACAAAGGCAACGCCGCAATATGGTCCATGTGTGCATGGGTGAGCACCACCGCCCGGATTTTGCGCATTTCCGCCAATGGCAACGAGCTTAAGCCGGTGCCCGCATCAATAATCGCATATTCGCATATGCGGATACATGTGCTGCCGCCGCTATCACTAAGGCCGCCAGAGCAGCCCAAAACATCAATTTTCATGCACCAACCCGAAGTTCAGTTGCTACGGTGATAAACCATAAAAAATGCGTACCTGCTACTACGAAGGTAACCGGCTGACGAAGTTTCTCGTACCACTTCTCGCCTACCCGCCGCACATCATACTTCACCCACAGCATGTACAAAATCGCCAGCACCACTAAGGCCCACAGCGCTGGTAAAAATACTACCGCACCCCAACCCACGAGCGCAGGCAACATACAAATAATCAGCGAGCCCTGCGGCTTTGCAAGCTTATCTGCCATTACCAAGCCGAAGTGAATACCGCCCAAGAAAGATAAGATCACGGCGCTATACACCAAAAATACCTGCAGCAACGGCTGTTGCCACCAACCAATGGCACCAATAATTGCGGTAGCCAAAAATGGCACCACGCCAGCCCAGGTTAAGCGATTTGCTGTTACGATCGTTGCTTCATTCATTGTTGATCCTTAAAACTTCGCTAAAAAACGATGGGCTGTTGCTGCCCGATTGTACGCTACGTTTTGCTGAGCGCTGTTCGTGGGCTGCTTACATTAAGGTTCGTGGGCGCGCTAACCGGCGCCGTTAAACACAACCCACGCCAAATAACCTACATACGCAACCAGTAACACGCCGCCTTCCAGCCGATTAATTCGCCCCGGCCGCTTCGCTTTTTTCACTCGGAAGGCAAACACCAACACCGCCAAGGTAAGCAACCCCATTACCAAATAATCTCGGGTAAGTACTTCTGGCGCCACCGCGAATGGATGAATTGCTCCGGCTATACCTACTACGGCAAGGGTATTGAAAAGGTTTGAACCAATAATGTTACCGAGCGCTAAATCATGCTCATTTTTGCGAATTGCAGCAATGGCACTGGCCAGTTCCGGCAATGAAGTACCAATCGCTACGATGGTGAGGCCAATAACGAGATCACTCACGCCAAAGGCTTCGGCAATATCTACCGCACCCCACACTAACATCCGCGAGCTGGCAATCAACAGGAACAAGCCGACAAACAACCACATCACCGCGCGGGCGATGGGCATATCGTGGGTGGAAAGATCCGCTTCAGTTTCTAAACCCAAGGCATCTTCGCCATTTAAACCCTGCTTAATTGACCAGCCCATCACGGTGAAGAATACGGCCAGTAAAATCAGAGCATTCCAGCCACTTACAAAACCATCATACACAACCCAACCGGCCAGCAAAGTAACCGCGATTAAGATCGGCATCTCGCGGCGAAGTATGTTCGATTGCACGGTAATAGGCGCGATTAATGCGGTGATGCCCAATACCATGCCAATGTTGGCGGTATTCGAGCCAAAGGCATTACCCAGTGCCAGGCCCGGATTCCCTTGCGCTGCCGCAAACGCGGAAACCACCATTTCTGGTGCCGAGGTACCAAAGCCAATAATCAGCATCCCGATCAATAATGGCGACATACCAAAATGTCGGGCTGTTACCGCGGCCCCTTCAATAAAGCGGTCTGCGGACCAAATTAATAACGCCAATCCAAAAACAATGGCAACGCCTGCAAGTAGCATAAGTTATTCTTTCCGCTTAGTTTCGTTGATTTCACCCGGGTTAGAGAGAATGGGGTCAGTGAGCGCGGTGTCTGACACCGCCGTCTCTGACACCGCGCTCACTGACCCCATCATCTTCTCCCCAGCATTCGGGTATAGAACCGCAGCGATGCGCAGCACGCGGCGGGCACTTTCTTCAAATAGGGAAATAATGTTGAGCATGCGGGTTACTTCCGGCGCACTGCGCTCGCCCGCTTTCACCGCATTCAATAAGTGGCTGCGGCGTGCACGGCGGGTAGCCGCTATATCCGCAAGCAGCTCTTGCCGCTCACTCACCGTAAGCTCTTTATAATTAGCCGGCCTTAGAATATCCATAATTTGCGCGCTTAGTTTGCCGCGCAGGGCCTTAGCAATATCATCATGGGGCATACGCGCCAGCTCATGCAGGGTATCTTTCAATTGCACGCACTCTTCGCGCGCCCAACTTAAATTCAAAAAGGTTTCCGCTTGCTCCGCCAATGAGCCACTGCTACTTAATTTATTGCCAAAATCTTGAATAGACCCCAGCAGCGCAGTGGTGTGAAAATCCTCTTCTGGCGGCGCTTCCGCATCGGCATCAATAATTTTTCGCGCCCGCCCGAGCAACTGCTTGAACACGCGCTTCAGTTCGGAATGCATGGCGCCCACACCCATGGCTGGTATTTCTAACACCGTATCATCGAGGTAGCGCGGTTTTTCCGAGGTAAGCGCTGGCTGCTTAATCCATCTCTCTACTTTGCGAATCAGGGTGCCGGCAAAGAACCACATTAATACCAAACCCAAAAGGTTAAACAAGGTATGAAATAGCGCTAAGCCGGTACTGATATTCGCGCGCGCATCGCCGCCCGCCAACCACTGGGAAACCCACCATAGCGGCACCAACAAAATCAACGCGATCACAGCAGTAAGCACTTTTTCAATTACATGAATTAACGCCAGCCGCCGCGCATTGGTAGTGGCACCGATGGAGGAAAGCATACTGGTAGCAGTAGTGCCGATGTTGGCACCAATTACCAAGGCCGCACCGAGTAATGGTGTAAGCACACCGGTAACCGACGCAGTTAAAATAATGGCCAAGGCCGCCGAAGACGATTGAATCAACGCGGTAAGCACCGCCCCCACTAACACGCCGAGCACAATGCCCCAAGCACCCGTAGCGCCGAGTTGTTCTAGCGGTAAATAATCCACCACATCAATAAAGGCATCGCGCAAAATACCGAGGCCCAAAAACAACACCCCAAACCCCGCCAGCGCCGTGCCAACATGGGGCGCACGTGGTTTATTGCTGAGTATCAGCTTCAATAACATGCCCACACCAATCAGCGGCAGCGCAATTAGCTCAACTCTAATTTTTAAGCCCACGAGCGCCACAATCCAAGCTGTCATCGTGGTGCCGAGGTTGCTACCAAACACCACCCACGCGGCTTGTTTTAAGCGCAACATACCTGCGTTGGTGAAACCCAGCGTAGCCACAATTACCGCGCTCGATGATTGCACCAAGGCGGTAATACTAAAACCAGTAAATGCCGCCCTTAACCGCGTTTGCGTGGAGCGCTCGAGCATCCCACTTAATGCCTGCCCTGCCGCTGCTTTCAGGCCATCGGTCATCATGCCCATACCGAGCAACAATAAACCCAATCCACCTAGTGTCATCATTAACATGCAGGCATTCCTTTTTCAGCTGAGCGAATAAGCTAAGCCAACCTATGCGAGCATGGCCGCGAGGCCAAGCACCACAAACACAATACAACCAATGATTTTTATAACATGAAGCGGCACATGTTTGGTAATCCATGCACCAAAGAAAATTACCGGTGCCAATACCAGGCTCATCCCCACCACTGCGCCAGCCGCCACCGGCAGAATGGTGCCGTAGTGCGCCGCAAGCATCATGGTAACAATTTGCGATTTGTCGGCAATTTCGGAGAGGCTTAATAGCAAAAACGCCGCTAAAAATGGCCCGAAGCGCGCAAATTTGGAAGGTTTTTCGGCATCTTCGTGTTTTTCGGGCAACAGCATGGCAAAGCCCATAACAATGAATGCCACGCCAACAACGATGGATAGCCAATCACCGAAAATAACATCACCAACGAGAAAACCGAGGCTGCTGGCAATACCGTGCATAAGTATTGTGGAAAGCAGCATGCCTGCGAGGATAGCTACGCGCTGTTTGGGAAATCGCGCGGCCAATAACAAGGCAATAAATTGGGTTTTATCCCCTAATTCGGCAACTGCCACCGCCACTAAGGCGGCAAAAAACTCTACCATGCCAACATCCTTTTATATATTGCGCGCATTCTAGCAAAGCCGCTGCTATTGCGCTATGCGCATGAGTGGCATGGCACCTGCTCTCGCCTGCCGCGCATGCCTATAGTGGCGGAAAAGTGAGCAAGCACCTACACTAAGGATTAACACATGACCATAACGAAGGGGGCCGTATGAACGGTATAACCAAAGCGTTGTTTGCGATTGTTGTAGCCATGCTGGTGGGTTGTGCACCAGTGAATCAGGATGCACCCGATGTAACTGAGATGGAGATGAACCCGCAGCCAGCAGTGCAGATGTATTCAGAGCCCAGCTGCACCTTAGTAGTGGGTTTTGAAAGCTGGGAGCCCTACCAATACACCAGTGTAAATGGTGAAGTGGGCGGCGTAGATATAGAGATTGCCAAACGCGCGGCCACGCACATTGGCTGCGTACTGCGCGCCCAACAAGGTAGTTGGCGCGATCTGCTGATTTGGCTACAAGATGGCGAAATCGATTTAGTAATGGGCGCATCGCTTACGCCGGGTAGGCTTGAGTATGCCCACTTTTCCATTCCCTACCGCAATGAGCAATTTAGCTTATTTATTCGCAGTGCTGAAGCGCGCCGCCACGACATGGATAGTATTGACGAGTTTCTTGCCGAAGGCCTGCGGGTTGGCATCGTAAATGAGTATTTTTATGGTGAAGAGATGCAAGAACTAATGTACGAAAGCGAATATAGCGATCAATTTGTAGGCGCGCGTTTGAATGAGTTGAATATGGCGCGATTATTGGATGGTGATATTGACGGTTTTATGGAAGATAACCTAGTAGCTGCCTCCATTATTCGCCGGCGCGGATTTACCGATTTAATTACACGCCACACAATTAGCTTACCCGCCTCGGAAGTATACGTGATGTTCTCACGCAACGCGGTTACCGAGGCCGAAGTGGATGAGTTTAATTTAGCCTTGCAAGAGCTTATTGATAATGGCTTCATTAACGAGTTAATTACCCGCTACGGTGGTTAGTTTGTAATCTTTATTGCTGATTTTATTGGTACCTTTTTGGATAACCTTTATCAGCCACTTAGGAAGCGCACATCTTGTGCGCTTTCTTATTTCTGGCTGCCGTTTTGTGCTCTAACGGCTATATTTGGGATGCATATTTGGCTAACATATATGGATATTCATATATACCGGCCTAATAGATTGCGAGCGCAAAGGCCAGTGGATCTTCTACACAGCTTCCGCCTCAGCCCCATCCTGGGTAGATACCATGACGTATGCAGAAAAGGGAAAGTAATGGGAATTTTTGAGCGTTATCTCTCAGTTTGGGTTGCACTGTGTATTGTTGCCGGTGTGGCACTTGGTGTTGTTGTTCCCGAAATATTCAACGCTATCGCTGCAGCTGAAGTTGCCCAGGTAAACTTAGTAGTTGCAGTGTTGATTTGGGCAATGATTTTCCCAATGATGACCCACATCGATTTAAGCTCTATAAAAGATGCCACGCGCAAACCGAAGGGGTTGTTTCTCACCTTGGTGGTAAATTGGCTGATTAAACCCTTCACCATGTTCGGCCTCGGTTACTTCTTTTTCTTTGTGGTATTCAAAAACTTCATTCCTGCGGAAGATGCCTCGCAATATTTAGCCGGCGTTATTTTGCTTGGGGTTGCCCCTTGTACCGCAATGGTATTCGTATGGAGCCAACTTACACGCGGCGATGCAAGCTATACCCTGCTGCAGGTTTCAGTGAACGATGTAATTCTTATTTTTGCCTTCGCCCCTATCGCTGGTTTACTGCTGGGCCTCACTGATATTTCGGTACCTTGGGAAACCCTTACCCTCTCGGTAGTGCTGTATGTAGTGCTCCCGCTCATTGCCGGGGTGCTGGTGCGCAAAGCACTGCTAGGTAACGGAGGGCCGAATTCAAACAGCGAAAAGAATGTGGCTCGCTTAGCCGCATTTCAAGCGAAAATAAAACCGATGTCGATCGTTGGCCTATGCTTAACCGTATTGATTTTATTCGGGTTGCAGGCAAACTCGATTATTAATAGCCCCTTTGTGATGCTATTAATTGCAATTCCGCTGATACTGCAAACCTACTTTATTTACGTTATAGCACTAGGTGGCGCATGGTTTTTACGCTTACCGCACAACATTGCGGCACCAGCCTGTTTAATTGGCACTTCTAACTTTTTCGAGTTGGCAGTGGCGGTTGCCATCGGTGTATTTGGGATTGCCTCGGGGGCAGCCCTTGCTACTGTAGTTGGCGTACTCGTGGAGGTGCCGGTAATGCTTTCTTTGGTAGCCATTGCGAACCGTTTAGCACCGAAATTTAACGAACGAGCAAAACAACATTGAGGTACATACTATGAGTAAAAGAAAAGTACGCGTAGGTATTAATGGCTTTGGCCGTATCGGCCGCTTGGCGCTGCGAGCTGCTTTCGATAACCCAGATTTAGAGTTTGTGCTGATAAACGATCCTGGCACCGATGCCACCATGATGGCGCATCTGCTTGAATTTGATTCTACCCACGGGCGGTGGCCAAATGCGGTGAGTGCCAGTGAAAACGCCATTCATATTGATGGCCATGAAATTGCCTATTCCCAGCATAAAGATTTCACTAAGGCGGATTTCAGCAACTGCGATATTGTAATTGAAGGCTCGGGCAAATTTAAAACCGCAGAAGCACTGCAGCCTCTGTTGGATCAAGGTGTTGAGCATATTGTGGTAACGGCGCCAGTGAAAAGTGAGGGCGTGCCAAATATCGTGGTAGGTGTAAATGACGAAGATTTCGATGTTCATGAGCACGCTATCGTAAGTGCGGCTTCGTGCACTACGAATTGTTTAGCGCCAGTGGTGCAGGTGATTAAAAACACCTTCGGTATTAAGCATGCTTCTATGACCACCATTCACGCGCTTACTAATACGCAAAGTATCTTGGATGCACCACACAAAGATATGCGCAGAGCACGAGCATTGGGCTCATTGATTCCTACCACTACTGGCTCTGCTAAAGCGATCACCATGATTTTCCCTGAGTTAAAGGGCAAAATTAATGGCCATGCGGTGCGCGTGCCTATTGATTGCCCTTCATTAACCGATATGGTGTTTGAAGTGGAAAAAGCCACTACAGCCGAAGCGGTGAACGCTGCATTGAAGGAGGCAGCGGAAGGCGATTTAGAAGGTATTTTAGGCTACGAAGAGAAACCGTTGGTATCGATTGATTACAAAACCGACCCGCGCTCATCTATCGTAGATGCGCTTTCTACGCTGGTGGTAAATGGCACTCATGTGAAAATTTACGCTTGGTATGACAACGAATGGGGTTATGCAAACCGTACCATTGATCTTGTGAAACGCATTGCGGCGTCGCGCAGCTAAAATCCGCAGTGAGGGAAGGCCGATTTAAGCTAGTTTCTACTTCACACTAAGCAATATAGAAGTTATGAATATAAAACAGTATTTGGTAATTACGGGCAATTATTGGGCGTTCACGCTCACTGATGGCGCCCTGCGCATGTTGGTGGTGCTGTTTTTCCACCAACTTGGCTACAGCCCACTCGAAATTGCCATGTTGTTTGTGTTTTATGAGTTTTTCGGCGTAGTTACCAACCTGTTAGGGGGGTATCTTGGCGCGCGCATCGGCCTGAATAGAACCATGCAAATTGGCCTAGTGCTGCAAATTATAGCCCTCGCCGCCCTTACCGTGCCCACCGAATGGCTTACCATTGTGTGGGTAATGTGCGCGCAAGCGATTTCCGGTATCGCCAAAGATTTAAATAAGATGAGCGCCAAAAGCGCCATCAAAATGTTGGTTCCCGATGATGCCCACAGTACCTTGTATAAGTGGGTAGCGATACTCACGGGCTCGAAAAATGCGTTAAAAGGGGTAGGCTTTTTCTTAGGTGGCCTGCTGCTCACATTGCTCGGGTTCGTAGGCGCATTGTGGGCCTTGATGGCATTACTCATTGTGGTGTGGCTGGCCAGCTTAGTGTTGCTGCAAAGCGAGCTTGGCGTTGCCAAAGTGAAGCCAAAGTTCAAAGACATCCTCTCGAAAAGCCGCGCCATTAACGTACTTTCCGCCGCGCGAATGTTTTTATTTGGTGCTCGGGATGTGTGGTTCGTGATTGCCCTGCCGGTAACCTTAAGCCAAGTGTTCGGCTGGGATCATTGGCAAGTGGGCGCATTTTTAGCGATTTGGGTGATTTTCTACGGCTTTATTCAAGCCATTGCACCAAGAATTGCCAAGGCCGATGCCTCTGCGTTTTTGTGGGCAGCGCTGCTTACCATAGTGCCACTAACCATTGCTGCCTTGCTGCAATTCGGTGGTGCGTGGGGTATAAGCCCGCAACTGAGTATCGTGATCGGTTTACTGCTATTCGCCATGCTGTTCGCTATCAATTCCTCGCTACACAGCTACCTAATTATCCGCATCGCCAATGCCGACGGTGTTTCGCTCGATGTTGGCTTCTACTACATGGCCAACGCCATGGGCCGTTTGCTTGGCACCATCCTTTCTGGCCTCGTGTTCCAAACCGCCGGCTTTATCGCCTGCTTACTCATTTCAGCACTTTTCCTCGCCCTCAGCGCCGTAATCGTAAAACCCCTCGAAACTAAAGTTTAACTGCGAAAGATTGGGGTCAGTGAGCGCGGTGTCAGTGAGGCGTTCCTCTGTCCCCAAGGCGCAGCACTGTAGTTGGTGGGCTAGTGGCTTCCCTCGAGACGCCGTGAACCCATCCTTGGGGGCTTGGCTGCCGCATCCATGCGGCAGACACTCGAGTTCAGCCACTAGCCCACCAACATGAGCTGCGCGGAAGGGACAGAGGAACGCCTCACTGACCCCGATCTATTCCCTCGGCAATTCTTGCCATTCACGCGGGTTATATGCATATTCACAGAATAATGATAAGTTAATAAGTTGTTATACGTTTAGGTGGGAGTTGTATATGTTGCAAAATTCTTTGTACGGGGCTAGTACGCAAGCAAACACGGTGCGTGATAACTGTGGTTTTGGTTTGATAGCGCAGCTGGATGGCGAGCCGAGCCATACCATTGTACAACGCGCGATTACTGCGCTCGATAGAATGATGCATCGCGGAGCTATTGGCGCCGATGGTAAAACCGGGGATGGCTGTGGTATTCAAATGCAGCTCCCGAAAGCGTTTTTTCAAACCATTGCCGAGGAACACGGCTGGAAACTTGGGAAGAAATTCGCCGTTGGCCATGTGTTTTTAAGTGCTAATGATGAAAAGCGTAGCCGCGCCAAACGTATTCTTGAAGAGGAATTAAATAAAGAAACCTTAAGTGTGCACGGCTGGCGTGTAGTGCCCACCTCCCCCGAAGTGCTGGGTGAAATTGCGGCAAGCACCTTGCCGGTAATTGAACAAATTTTCGTTTCTGCGCAGCCTGGATGGCGCAAAAAGGATTTGGAGCGGCGCTTATACATGGCTCGCCGCCGCACTGAGAAGCGCATTGCTGTGGGCCAGAGTATGGGCGATGCTATGGGCAGTTCAGCCGAGCCTGAGGCGCCAAACAGCGCGCACAATGCCGATCCCGATTTTTATGTAGCTTCCCTAAGTTGCTTGCTGATTGTGTACAAAGGCCTAATGATACCGGCAGATTTGCCGCGTTTTTACCATGATTTGGCCGATGAGCGCCTGCAAAGTGCAATTTGCGTATTTCATCAGCGCTTTTCTACGAACACGCAACCACGCTGGCCACTTGCCCAGCCCTTTCGCTTTTTGGCTCACAATGGCGAAATTAATACCATTGCCGGTAATCGCCAATGGGCGTTGGCGCGCAGCTATAAAATGCGTTCGCCTTTGCTGCCTGATTTAAATGATGCGGCGCCGTTTGTAAGTAGCGAAGGTTCGGATTCCTCTTCGCTGGACAACATGCTGGAAATGTTGCTCGCCGGTGGTATGGATTTGTTCCGAGCAATGCGCTTGCTGATTCCGCCAGCATGGCAAGGCGACCCTACAATGGACGCCAAATTACGCGCGTTCTATGAGTTTAACTCGATGCATATGGAGCCTTGGGATGGTCCGGCCGGTGTGGTGTTGAGTAATGGCCGCCATGTAGCCTGCAGTTTGGATAGAAATGGCTTGCGCCCTGCTCGCTTTGTTATTACTGATGATCGCACCATTACCGTAGCCTCGGAAGTGGGCACCTGGGATTACCAGCCCGAACAGGTAGTAGAAAAAGGCAGATTAGGCCCCGGCGAAATGCTGGCGGTGGATACCTATAACGGCAAGATTTGGCGCAGCAAAGAAATTGACCACGATTTAGAGAGCCGCCACCCATACAAAGAATGGTTGGATGCGCATATTTTACGGCTCACCCCTTTTGCGGAATTAAGCGCGGAAGCCATTGGCAAGCGCCTCTTTGATGATGCCACTATGGCGGTGTACCACAAGCAGTTTTATTACTCGCGGGAAGAAATTGAGCAAGTAATTAAAGTACTAGCCGCCGATGGCCAAGAGGCTACCGGATCGATGGGTGATGATACCCCTGTGGCGGTGTTATCAAGCAAGCCGCGCCTGCTCTATGATTATTTCCGCCAACAGTTCGCGCAAGTAACCAACCCGCCGATCGACCCAATTCGAGAGCGCCATGTAATGTCGTTGGGAACCTGTATTGGCCGCGAACAGAACATGTTTAACGAAACCTCGGGCTACGCCAATCGTGTGTTGTTCGAAAGCCCGGTGCTGATGTACACCGATTTGAAACAGCTAAAAGCGCTGGATAACGAGCATTACGCTTGGCGCAGTTTTTCGTTGCAGTTCAACCCAACCGAACAAAGCCTTGCCGAGGCCGTGCGTGCATTAGCGGATAATGTAGAGCATGCCGTGCGCAGCGATAAAATTGTTATCGTAATCCTTACGGATCGCGCCATTGATAAAGGCCTGCTGCCGATTCCTGCCGCTATGGCCACCGGTGCGGTGCAAAACCGCTTGGTAGCCCAACAATTGCGCTGTGATGCCAACATTATTGTAGAAACCGCGTCGGCGCGTGATTCCCATCACATCGCGGTATTGGTGGGCTTAGGCGCAACGGCGGTGTATCCATTTATGGCCTATGAAACCATCGAGCAGCTAATTGATAAAGGTGGTTTGCAACTACCCGCGCGTAAGGCATTAAGCAATTATCGCCAAGGTATTAACAAAGGCTTGCTGAAAATCATGTCGAAAATGGGCATCGCGGCGGTATCTAGCTACCGCGGTGCGGGTTTATTTGAGCTAGTTGGCGTGGCGCCGGATGTACATGAACTCTGCTTCCCTATCTGCCATCGCCGTATTAACGGCGCTAGTTTTGAGCATTTCCAGCGCGATCTGCAACTGTTACATCAACGTGCGTGGCTACCGCGCAAACAAGTAGAGCATGGTGGGCTGCTGAAGTACGTGCATGGTGGGGAATACCACGCCTATAACCCTGAAGTAGTGGCCACGCTGCAGCGCGCCGTAAACAACCGCGATAGCGCCGAGTATGCGCGCTTCGCTACCGCCGTAAACAACCGCCCCGTAGCCATGCTGCGCGATTTGCTGCGCCTGAAGCCTCCCCGTGGCGAAGAGAATGGGGGCAGAGAGAGAGGGGTCAGTGAGCACGGTGTCAGTGACGGCGGTGTCAGTGACGGCGGACACCGACCCCAATCTACTGTTTTTTCCGCAAAAGCGGACAAAAAACCGTTGTTTGCGCGCTTTGATACGGCGGCGATGTCGATTGGGGCGCTAAGCCCAGAGGCGCATGAAGCGCTGGCGGTTGCGATGAATAAGCTTGGTGGCCACTCAAACTCTGGTGAAGGCGGTGAAGATCCGGCGCGCTTTGGCACCCTGAAGAATTCGCGTATTAAGCAAATCGCATCTGGCCGTTTTGGTGTAACGCCACATTACTTGGTGAACGCCGATGTGCTACAAATCAAAATTGCGCAAGGGGCGAAACCTGGTGAAGGGGGGCAACTGCCGGGTGAAAAAGTTACCGCAGAAATCGCCAAGCTGCGGTTCTCTGTGCCGGGAGTTACGTTAATTTCGCCGCCGCCGCATCACGATATCTATTCCATTGAAGATCTCGCCCAGTTGATTTTCGATCTCAAACAGGTAAACCCAGCTGCCCTTATTTCGGTGAAACTGGTTTCTGAACCCGGCATTGGCACCATTGCTACCGGTGTGGCGAAAGCCTACGCGGATCTAATTACCGTAAGCGGTTACGATGGCGGCACCGGCGCCAGCCCGCTTACTTCAGTGAAATACGCCGGTTCGCCTTGGGAGCTTGGCCTCGCTGAAGTGCATGAAGCATTAGTTAGCAACGGCTTGCGCCACAAAGTGCGCTTGCAAGTAGATGGCGGCTTAAAAACCGGCCTCGATATCATTAAAGCCGCTATTTTGGGCGCCGAAAGCTTCGGCTTTGGCACCGCACCCATGATAGCTTTGGGCTGCAAATACCTGCGTATTTGTCATCTTAATAACTGCGCCACCGGCGTGGCCACGCAAGATCAAACCCTACGCCAACAGTTCTTCAATGGCTTACCGGAAAAGGTAGAAAACTATTTCCATCTGCTGAAAGAGGAAGTGGAAGGCTATCTTGAGCAACTGCAGGTAAGCGATATTACCGATCTCATTGGCCGCACTGATTTACTGGAGCAAGTAAGCGATAACTTACACCACAAAGCTGCTGCTATCGATTTGGCACCGGTTCTTAGATCGGCCGGTGTTACCTCACAGCAGCCGTTGTTTTGCACCGAAAAGAATCCGCCACACGATAAAGGCGCACTCAACCAACAGCTACTTGCCGAATGCAGCGCCGCCGCGCAACAACGCAAAAGCCGCGATTTCCATTTCCCTATTCGCAACGATGATCGCTCGGTAGGTGCGAGCCTTTCGGGCTTTATCGCCAAGCAACATGGTTTGCAGGGCATTGCCGGAACGCCGCTGCGCCTGCACTTTACCGGTACCGCCGGACAAAGCTTCGGCGTGTGGAATGCCCCTGGCCTGCACCTCTTCTTAACCGGAGATGCCAATGATTACGTTGGCAAAGGTATGGCTGGTGGGCGTATTACTCTAAAACCTGCTGCCAACACCTCATTTGCTAGCCACACTGCTGTAATTATGGGTAACACCTGCCTATACGGCGCCACTGGCGGCCGTTTATATGCCGCGGGCCTTGCCGGTGAACGTTTTGCCGTGCGCAACAGCGGCGCGGTAGCCGTGGTAGAAGGCATTGGCGATCACGGCTGTGAATACATGACCGGCGGTGTAGTGGTGGTGCTCGGCAACACTGGCATCAATTTCGGTGCCGGCATGACCGGAGGTATGGCTTACATTTTGGACGAAAACAACGATTTTGAGCAACGCATGAACAGCGAACTTACCGAAACTGTAGCCATTGAATCGCCGATTTTAAAAGAGCATTTACGCGGCTTTATTCACGATCATATGGAGCACACCGGTAGCGAACGTTCGCGCCGGATACTGGCCGAATTCGGGCACTGGCTACCCAAGTTTCGCTTGGTGAAACCGCGCGCCCGCGATATTCGTGATTTGCTTGGCCATCGCGCGCGCTCCACCGATTCCATTCGTGTGGAGGTAATGTAATGGCTAAGAATATCTATCAGTTCGTAGATGTGGGGCGCGCCGAAGCGCCGAAACGCGCCTTGCACGAACGGCAAATTGAGTTCGTAGAAATTCATCAACCGATGCAGGGCGATCATGTGGCGGCTCAAGCCGATCGCTGCCTAGATTGCGGCAACCCCTATTGCGAGTGGCAGTGCCCAGTGCACAACTACATTCCACAGTGGCTAGAGCTGGCACAAGCAGGAAAAATCATTGAGGCGGCGGAATTATCGCACCAAACCAATAGCTTGCCAGAAGTGTGTGGCCGCGTGTGCCCGCAAGATAGGCTTTGCGAAGGAGCCTGCACCTTAAACGATGATTTTGGTGCCGTAACCATTGGTGCCATTGAAAAATATATTAACGATACCGCCTTCGCTATGGGCTGGCGGCCTGATTTAAGCAATGTACAACCACTGGGCAAAAAAGTAGCTGTGGTAGGCGCTGGCCCAGCAGGCCTAGCCTGCGCCGATGTGCTCGCCCGCAACGGCGCCGAAGTAACAGTATACGATCGCTACCCAGAAATTGGCGGTTTGCTAACCTTCGGTATTCCCGCGTTTAAGCTCGAGAAATCGGTAATGGAGCAGCGCCGCGAGATTTTCACCGGCATGGGCATTCACTTTGAGCTTAACTGCGAAGTGGGCCGTGATGTGCAGTTTGCCGATTTGCTAAATGATTATGCTGCGGTGTTCGTGGGCTTAGGCACTTATAAAGCGGTTGATGGCAGCCTGCCCGGCCTTCAAAGCAAAGGGGTTTACCCAGCGCTGCGCTACTTAATTGGTAACACGGCGAATATCATGAGCTACGCCATGCACGAATATCCGCATATCTCTTTGGCCAACGAGCAAGTAGTAGTACTCGGTGGTGGCGATACTGCTATGGATTGTGTGCGTACCGCGATTCGCCAACAAGCGAGTTCAGTGGTGTGCGCGTACCGGCGCGATGCCGAGAATATGCCCGGCTCGCGCAAAGAAGTGCAGAATGCGCGCGAGGAAGGCGTTGATTTTCAATACAATTTACAGCCCTTAGCGATTGAAACCGATACCCAAGGCCAGGTTACCGGCGTGCGCTTCGTGCGCACGGCGCTTGGCCCACCCGATAGCGCTGGGCGGCAAAAACCTGAATCGGTGGCTGATTCGGAATTCGTAATGCCTGCCACGGCGGTGGTGCTGGCGTTTGGTTATCAGGCGAATCCACCGGAGTGGCTTGCCGAGCACGGAGTTACCTTCAACGAATGGCGCTTAATTCAAGCCGCGGATGAACACGCACCCTACCCGCTACAAACCGAAAATCCAAAGATCTTTGCCGGCGGCGATATGGTTCTCGGCGCCGATCTCGTAGTAACCGCCATCGCCCAAGGCCGCGCTGCCGCCGAGGGCATCCTCGACATGCTCTCGGCCTGAGCGCGGAGCAGCATTGCTTCCACGCTACAGCCCGCGCGCTGGCGAAGGGAAGATTGAGCTCCAGCCAGAGTGTCTGCCGCATGGATGCGGCAGCCAAGCCTACAG
>NZ_JBLRWZ010000035.1:0-25104 GCF_047920995.1 Aliidiomarina sp. | reverse complement strand
AGTGTATTACCGTTCATTGAACCGCAGCAACTACCACCGCAGCCGCAAGGTATTGCAGACATCGCTGATGTACATGGCCAAGAGCGAGCTAAACGCGCGTTGTTGCTCGCGGCAGCTGGCGGCCATCATGTACTATTTGTGGGGCCACCAGGTACCGGCAAAACGATGCTGGCGCAGCGATTGGTTGGCTTAATGCCGCCTTTACCGGAGCCGGAGGCGCTGGAAGTAGCGGCCATTAGTTCACTTACGGGCGAGAAATTTCAAGCGCAAAGCTGGCGGCAACGCCCCTTTCGCGCGCCCCATCATTCTTGCTCTGCAGCTGCCTTAGTTGGTGGGGGTGTTGGCATACCAAGGCCTGGCGAAATAACTTTGGCTCACCGTGGCATCTTATTTATGGATGAGCTTACCGAAACACCTCGGCATGTACTTGATTCACTGCGTGAGCCATTAGAATCCGGGCGCGTGAGTATTAGCCGCGCTCGGCAACAGGTTACGTTTCCTGCGCGATTTCAGCTGGTGTGCGCATTAAACCCTTCTCCGTGTGGCACCTTTAATGGCGATATACAAAGCTCGCGGTCTACACCGGAGCAAATCTTAAAGTACTTGGGAAAGATTTCAGGCCCATTCTTAGATCGTATTGATTTACAGGTAGATGTGCCACGGCAACCGGAAACGCTTCGATTGGCGCAAAGTAGCCAACAAAAGAAAGGAGAATCGTCGGCGCTGTTGCAGCAAAATGTTGTGGCTGCGCAGCAAATACAGCTGCAAAGGCAGGGGTGTTTAAATCATGCGCTGAGCGCGAAAGAATTGGCAAAAGTAGCGCGGCTAGATGCCTGTGATCATGATTTTTTGGTAACCGCGATGGAGAAGTTTTCGCTTTCGCACCGGGCATATCATCGTACGTTGCGGCTAGCGCGCACGATTGCGGATTTAGCGGAAGAGCCCGAGCTAAAAAAAGAACATGTAATGGAGGCGTTAAGTTATCGCGCACTTGATGCGTTATTGAGCCAATTACGCGAGCTTTAGTATGCTTTTGCCTCTTTACTAGTGCACGGAATTTCCCAACTACGGAAGATGCCTTTTTAACCGATGTTTGTTATTCTGCAGCGCATAACACCTACTACTTCACTGTTGTTCGTAGTAATTGCAGTGTAACTATGTGAGACAACGCATAAGAGGGCCTATGCAACAAAAGCAGCCGCAACAACAGAGCTCTACTTCTAGTGAGCAAGCAAATAGTGAGCAAACGAAACTTGATCTACCAATGCCGGCGCAACAACGCGCGATGTGGATTGGCTTATCCATTTTATTGCTTACCATTCCAGTTTGGTTTGATGCCGTAGCAATGCCCGGTGATTATCTGTTTATATGGCGCTGGACCGAAACGCAGGTGATTTTCGAAAGCTTGATTACCACTGGCTTTCTTGTTGCAGCTATTGCTGGGTATTTCACTTTACGTAGGGGCGTAGGTGATTGGCAGCATTGGAAAATTGCTCGGCTTGGCGTAGGTATTTGGATTGCGATGATTGCGCTACTCACGTTGTTTAGCTTGGTAATGTATTACGCTGGCAATCAGCAAGCGATTGATACCTATGAAGGTGAGGGTTACACCATATCGGCATTAGGATCAGGTAGTGCAGATAACAGCCAAATTTTTGTGGTAATGAGTTGCGATTATCGTGGTGTGTATAAGCGAGTGATTCATTTGGATCGTTTTGTGGGCGCCGATAATGTGGAGTTTCGCCGCGATGGGCAAACATTGTTTGGCCATTACACGCTGGAAGGGCGCGAATTGCGCTATCAAGAATATGATTTAGAAGCGCTGTACCAACAGTGTTTAACGGGTGATTCACCGCGGCCGTTCTAGTGCGAGCGCGCATGGGCTGATTAAGATACAAAAAATGCCGCACTTCAGAGTGCGGCATTTTGTTATTTGTTGCAGGAAAGCAAAGATTAATACTGGTAATGATCTTCCCAGCCCCAAGGAGCTTGTGGCGCTTCTACAGGGTTACTTAAATCTACATCTACGTGGAACTCGCGGTTTTCACGCGATAACCGGTAGCGGAAAGTGTTTTCGTCTGGGAACGACATATACCAAGTGTTGGTAAGTGATACGGTAGCATCAAGCTCAGTAAAGAGTTGCTTGCTGAACTCGTCTACAGGGAAGGCTTGCTCGTAAGGAGTGCCCGGAGAAATTGTGCTACCGCCGTACATGGTCATTGGATCATCGCTGCCATCTGCTAAACGGTGATCATGTTTTAATTCAAGCCCAGTAGCTGTTTTGCTAATAATCCACGTACGTGAATGATTATCGCCTACATGCAGCGGAATACGAATGCGTGTATCGGTGCACTCACGTACTTCGATAACAATGCGGTTGTTCATCCACGTTTGATCGGTTTCCGGATCGCCAGATGTAACTCGACCTTCATAAGCGTTGCCACAGTGGGCTAAAATTGCATCAAAGAATGCATCTTGTGGGTTTTGCTCGGCTGGCGTGCAGGCTGCAAGTGCTGCAGTGGCACCTACCGCTAGCAGATGAAATTTGTTTAGGCGCATGGTTATTCCTCGTTGTAAGTTTGTTAACCCTTAATAAACTATCACATAAAGTACTTGCTTAGAAATAAGTAGCATAGATAGTGAGCGCCGTTCCTTGTAGAATAGCAGTCACTTTTTTAACCGCTGTTGTTTATTGGCAAGAAAAATACGCAACAGGCAATTGAATTAATAGAAGGCAAACCCATGCAGGTATTTAATAACGCGCTGGAAATGATCGGGAATACGCCAATGGTTCGCGTGAACCATATAGATACGGGCCCGTGCGAACTATATTTGAAGTTAGAAATACAAAACCCAGGTGCTTCGATTAAAGATCGTATTGCGGTTGCCATGATTGCTGCGGCAGAAGAGCAAGGCAAAATTAAGCCGGGCGATACCTTAATTGAAGCTACCGCCGGTAACACGGGTTTAGGTTTGGCATTAGTAGCGGCGCAAAAAGGTTACAAGTTAATCATCGTGCTGCCAGACAAAATGAGCCGTGAGAAACTGTATAACTTGCGTGCCCTTGGTGCAGAAGTTATTGAAACGCGCTCTGATGTGCAAAAGGGCCACCCTGAGTATTATCAAGATTTAGCGTTACGCCTTTCTGCAGAGCGCGGTGCGTTTTATATCAACCAATTTGAAAACCCTGCTAATGTGCAGGCGCATTACGATACCACTGGCCCAGAAATTTGGCAGCAAATGGAAGGCAAACTAGATGCTTTCGTGTGTGGCGTAGGTTCTGGCGGAACGCTTACCGGCGTGGGCCGTTATTTGCGTGAGCAAAAAGCAGATATGGAGCTGGTGTTAGCAGATCCCGATGGTTCTATTTTGGCGCCATTGATTAATGAAGGCAAAGAAGTAGAAGCCGGCAGCTGGCGCGTTGAAGGGATTGGCGAAGATTTCATTCCCGTAATTTGTGAAATTGCCTTGGCTGGAAAAGCCTATAGCATTAGCGACAAAGAATCATTTGCGGTAGCGCGTGAAGTGCTATTGAAAGAAGGCATTATGGTAGGCTCTTCAAGCGGCACGTTAATCGCTGCTGCGCTGCAATATTGCCGCGAACAAACTGAACCGAAGCGTGTGGTTACTTTGGCCTGTGATACCGGTTGCCGGTATTTATCCAAACTATTTAATGATGAGTGGTTAAACGCTCAAGATTTCGGTTAAGGAGTATTTATAATATGCGCGATACGAAACATTTAGCATTTGCCACCCGTACTATTCATGGTGGCCAAGAGCCAGAGCCTGTTACAGGAGCAGTAATGCCACCCATCGTAACTAGCTCTACCTATATTCAACCGAGCCCAGGTGAGCATTCTGGCTTTGAATACTCGCGCTCGCAAAACCCAACTCGGTTTGCGTGGGAACGGTCTATTGCCAATCTAGAAGGCGGCAGCCGAGGCTATGCGTTTGCCTCGGGTATGGCTGCAACCTCTACGATTTTAGAATTGCTAGATACCGGCGATCATATGGTAGCGATGGACGATTTATACGGCGGTAGCTTTCGGCTTTTCGATAAGGTGCGTGGTCGTTCTGCGGGCCTTGAGTTTAGCTACGTTGATCTTACTGATATGCAGGCGCTGCAAGCTTCGTTTACGCCAAAAACTCGCATGGTGTGGATAGAAACGCCAAGCAACCCAATGATGAAGTTGGTAGATATTAAAGCGGTTGTTGCGGCAGCTAGAGCACACAACCCAGATATGATTGTAGTGGTGGATAACACCTTTGCTACGCCATATAACCAACTGCCGTTGGCTATGGGTGCCGATATCGTAATGCACTCTGCTACCAAATACTTGAACGGCCACTCTGACATGGTGGGTGGCGTTGCTGTGGTGGGCGAACGGGAGGATCTGCAAGAGCAAATGGCGTTTTTACAAAATTCAATTGGCGCTATTGCAGGGCCATTTGATGCGTATTTAGCGTTGCGCGGCGTGAAAACCTTAGCGCTGCGCATGAAGCATCATAACCAAGCCGCATTAGAAATCGCGACCTGGTTAGAGCAGCATCCACGGGTGAAAAAAGTGATTCACCCTGGTTTAGCAAGCCATCCACAGCATGAGTTAGCGAAAGCGCAAATGAGTGGCTTTGGCGGTATGATTTCTATTTTCTTGGATGGCGATCTCGATACCGCACGGCGTTTCCTAGAAGCGGTTGAGATTTTTGCTTTAGCAGAATCTCTTGGTGGCGTAGAAAGCTTAATTGAGCACCCAGCCATCATGACCCACGCCTCAATTCCGGCAGAGAACCGCCAGAAATTAGGTATTCACGATAACTTTGTGCGCATTTCGGTGGGCATTGAAGATACCCAAGATTTAATTAACGATTTAGCACAAGCCTTGGAGAAAATGTAATGGCGGTTGCCCCATTTCATTTAGCTATTCCGGTAGATAATCTTGCCAAAGCACGCGCATTTTATGGTGATTTACTTGGCTGCGCTGAAGGGCGCAGCAGTGATCACTGGATTGATTGGAACTTCTATGGCCATCAATTGGTTACCCATGTAGCACCAGATCGTTTGCTACCACCGGTAAGCAATCCTGTGGATGGCCATGATGTACCGGTGCCGCATTTCGGTGTGGTATTGGATATGCCAAGTTGGCAAGAGTTGGCTGATCGCGTGCGTGCTGCCGGAATTCAATTTGTAATTGAGCCCTATATTCGCTTTCAGGATAAACCTGGCGAGCAGGCCACCATGTTCTTTTATGATCCGGCTGGCAATGCGTTAGAATTCAAAGCGTTCGCTGATATCGAGCAACTGTTTGCCAAGTAGTGCTTTGCGAAAAAGTATTTCGCGAAAAAGTACTTATGCGTGCATAACAAAATGAACATAAGTGTCGCCAGTTAGCGGCAAGCATGGAAAGCCTCGGAGTTACTCCGGGGCTTTTTAGATTACTACACACTCACCATGAAATGCCGACATAACCAAGCAAGAATGGGCCGGCACAATCACTAATAAATCGCTTAGGCTGAGTTCTTTTAGCATGGCATCGGGCACCCGCACCTTGCCGTGCTCTTGCGATACACCAATTAATTGAGCGCCTTGAATAGGGCCACCCCAACCACTTTTGGTTTGGTGCACTACTTGGCCAAACACCGGTTTCCCATCTACGCTAGCCCAATCTTTGCTGAAGTGCACTGCGCCCCCATGCACTACCACTTCGCCGCGCTCTGGGTAAATGCCAATAATTGGGCAGGCGAGCGCAAGGGCAACATCAGACCACTCGCAAGCGCCAATGCGTTGTTGCTGCCAATCATAAAACACATAATTGCCAGGTCGAATTTCATCAGCGCCGGGAAACTCATGCATACGGCTGCAGGTTGGGGTGTCGCCTACACTAATGCGCAATGTTTCGGCATCAGGTAAGTGCGGCAACAGTTCCTGTAAACGCTGCAAGCTTTCGTGATGAATTTCGGCAATACCAATATCGCCACGGGCGTTATAGCTATTGCCCGCATGCAGTAATAACCCGAGCTGGCGCACATGGGGAACATTGCGGGCATGGGTTAGGATTTGCGCGATTAACTCGTGCTGGCGCCAGGAAATGCCGGTTCGGCCGTAGCCAGCATCTACTTCGATATACACATCTACTGGGTTTTGTATGCGCTCAACAGTGCTAAGAGCGGCCATGCTTTCGATGGTTAAGCCTAAAGTTACTTCGCTGGCTAAGCGGTTATAGGCAGGCAAAGCGCGCGGGTTCAAAGGGATGGCAATCAGAATATCTTGCCAACCAGCGCTGGCGAACATGCGGGCCATATCGGCCGAGGAAACCGCAATAGGGGTGGTTGCAGGATTACCAAACCATTTCCCAATACTCACTGATTGGTGGGTTTTGAAATGCGGCCGTAGAGCTACCTCAGCAGCTACTGCCTTTTCCTGCATGCGCTTGATATTGCGTTTGGCTTTCTTACTATCTACCAACACTTGCGGGCCAATAATGGTATTCCAGTTGATACTCATGGGTGTAACTCCAGCGGTGTAACCGGCCATGGTAGTTGAGCAACATCAACGTTGCCGCCACTTAAAATAAGGCCAATGCGTTTGCCACGGAAATGCTGTGGGTATTTGCAAACTGCCGCGAAAACGGTGGCCGATGAAGGTTCAATTACGAGCTTTAGGGCTTGCCATAGGGTTTGCATGGCGTTTACTACTTCGGTTTCAGATACTAACAACACGTTGTTCACCATGGTTTGTAGCACCGGAAAGGTATGTTGCCCTAAACTGGTAAGTAAGCCATCGCAGATGCTTGTGGGGGGCAGCGCTGGCTGAATACTACCGGTTTGTAAGGAATGCCAACCATCGCTAGCGAGCTCCGGCTCTACGCCAAATACATCCATTCCTTGGCTGTGGCCCACCATGGCGGTGCCAGAGAGTAAACCACCACCGCCTAGCGGGGTAATTAACACATCAAGTTCCGGTTCCGCTTTCACCAACTCCAGTGCGGCAGTGCCTTGGCCGGCCATAATCAGCGGATGATCGTAAGGTGGTATAAATGAGCGCTGTGCATCGTTGCGCGCTTGTTCATGAATGAAGTTCTCACGCGCGGCCATACCGGGTTCAATTTCTACGATCTCTGCTTGGTAGCTGGCAATATTGGCCTTCTTAACCGCTGGCGCATTCTTCGGCACCGCCACTTTTACGGCGATACCCAAAATAGCACCAGCGGCGGCCAATGCGGCACCATGATTACCGGAAGATACGGTAAACACCCCATGTTGGCGCTGCTCAGCCGTTAAATGTAGCAGTGCATGCACGGCGCCACGAAATTTAAAGGCACCTGTTTTTTGTAGGTTTTCGCATTTAAAGAATAGCTCAGCACCAGCTATTTTATTCAAGGTAGGGCTTTGCAGCACAGGAGTATGCACAATGTATGGGGTAATTAGTTTTTCGGCGCGCTGAATTAAATTCAAGTTCAACGCATCGCTACCAGCAATGTGCTGCCATCCCGTCACCAAGCTCTCCTAATGTAAACGCAACTAAGTAAACAGATTACAGTGACTGCTCTCCGCCCTGCCGGGCGAGGCTTCCAACTTCTTAGGCAGCAACCAGCGCGTGGCCGGATTTACGCAAGCCTCCATTGGCAGGAGCCGACAGTCCTTCGGCTCTTAGCTTGATAATACCCTGCTGCCGGATATTAATCGCGGCGTTGATGTCGCGGTCAAGCTCTGCTTTACAAGCAGGGCAGGTCCAGTTGCGCACCGACAATGGCAAAAAATCCACCTTGTGGCCGCAGCATGAGCAGGTTTTGGAGCTGGCGAACCACTGATCAATTTTAACCAGATGCTTGCCCTGTTCCTTGGCCTTGAGCTTCAGGCCGTGGCGTTTGTGTTGTGAGCTAATGATATGCAGCGCCTTGTTGTAAACGAACCGCGCAGCACCGAACTGGCGGTTGAGAAATTCCGCCTGTTCAGGTGTGGGATAAATGCGTATTTTGGTCGCTTTTAACATGACATATTAACCACTGTATACATATACAGAATACTTGCACTGACCTGCACTTGCGTCAAGACTTTTTACTACTATAAAATCGACGCCTTATATCCCCGCTCGAATGGGCGAGGGTTTACGGCGTAATTGCTAAACTAGTGCTATTGCTCTAGTAAACCTGCATAAATCAGGCGCGCTTTTCGTATTCCAGCGGCAGTAAAATTGTCAATCTGGTGATATACTTAGCGCCATTACACGCAATTCGATATGTTAGGGAAAGTTCATGGATACCGTTACCGCTGCGATAACCTTGCTACTGATTATGAATCCGCTGGGCAACTTGCCCATCTTCATCTCGGTACTGCGGCACGTAGATCCGAAACGGCGTAAAAAAGTGCTGATTCGCGAACTGTTATTTGCGCTATTTTTCATGCTGCTGTTTCTGTATTTAGGTACGGGTATGCTCGCTTGGCTGGGGTTACGCCAAGAATCGGTAAGTATTGCCGGTGGTATTATTCTATTTATTATCGCGTTGCGGCTTATTTTCCCACAACCAGGTGGTGTACTTGGTTTGCCGGCGGGTGATGAGCCCTTTATTGTGCCGTTAGCCATCCCGTTAATTTCGGGCCCATCGTTGTTAGCAGCGTTGCTGCTATTAGCGAACCAAGCGCCTGATCAAATGCTAGATTGGACCATTGCTTCGGTAGCGGCTTGGGCAATATCGGCCACCATTTTGCTGTTTAGTGGCTTTGTATTAAGGGCGTTAGGGCAGCGCGGGCTAAATGCCATCGAGCGTTTGATGGGTTTGATTCTGATTATGATTGCTGTACAAATGTTCCTTGATGGCATTATGCAGTATTTGGCAACATCGGCCTCATAAAAGGCGGTTTTCATGGCACGTAAAACAATATTCCAACAGATTCGTGATCTCGATTTAAAGCACCAAGGCGTGCTGGCAGCGTATTTATGCGAGCGCATGCTACCTAACTATGATTTGTTTCATGTCAGCACCGAGTTTGGCGATCCAAAAGTACTGCGCGGCGGCCTGAATGCGGTGTGGGATAAGTTGGCGGTGAATAAAGGCGCCGATTGGCAGCGCTGGCAAGAAAAGCTGGAAGAATGCACCCCAAGTGAGCAAGAGTTTGATGTATTGGGGATGTTTCCTGCCATTGCCGCTTGTACCGCGTTAAGTAGCTTAATGCAGGGTATTGAAGATCGGGATGCCGCGCCGCTGTTAGATGTGGCAAAAATATCGCAAGGTTCAGTGGCCCATTTTCTTGAGCTCGGCGAGTTTGCCGATATCGAGGATGCGGGCCAGCGGGCTGTTGCCATCGAGCAGCACCCGTTAAGCCATTATGAAATTGAAGTTCAGCAAGCTATGGTGGCATTTCTGCAAGATAGTGCCGATATCGATAAAGAGCTTGTGCGTGAAGTACGCGCCATTGCTCGTGATGAAGGCATGTCGAATTTAGGCCTTTAAGCAGCGGTTACCTGATATAGCCGATACGCCACTTGCCCCGCCGTTTTTTCTCGGTGCAAACGCCAGTTTGCTGGTGTTGTGAAGGTAAGTTGTTGCTCACATTCAATGTACACCCAACCCTGATTGGCAACAAGATTTCCAGCCGCGAGCTGGTCAATGCATGGTTGCAGTAACGCCTGATTAAATGGTGGATCTAGCAACACAAGATTAAATGTGCCAATCGTTCCATGTAACGTGGCTAGTGCATCGGCACAAATAACCGTTGCCCGATCTGCTGCAGCCAGCGTGGCTACGTTCTGTTGCAATTGCCGCGCAGCCTGATTGGCTTTCTCAATCATCACCAATTCGCGAGCACCGCGAGAAAGCGCCTCAAAGCCCAAACTGCCCGTACCGGCAAATACATCGAGTACCCGCGCATCACGCAACTCAAACTGCAGCCAGTTAAACAGTGTTTCTTTTACTCGATCAGTAGTTGGCCTTAAGCCCGGTAAATCGGCTACTGGCAGCTTACGGCCGCGCCATTGGCCACCAATAATTCGGATTTGGCCACTAACTGCCGCTTTGCCGTTGCGCGTTGGCGCGCTCTGTGGCCGCTTCTTCGCCATGCTAACTCCTGGGTGGTATGGTGATAATAGCGCTATGCGTTACCTATTTGTCGCTATTATAGTGCACCTTGCGCTGCAGTATAAGGGCGAGTTGTGGCCGTACACATAAGCACCGAACAATGCTATTATTAGCGCTTCTCAGCGATGTATTGGAATTCTTGGTTATGGCAAAAAAACGTTCATTCTTATCTTCCCTTTTCGGCAGTAAAAGCGATGATGCTGCGGCAGATGCGCAGCGCGATACAGATCCGCAGCAGAATGAAAAACGAGCGCATGAGGAACAAGCCGAACAGGAGGAGCACATCGATGCTGCGGCGCAGAATACCCATAAGCCAGATGCGAGCGAAGCTTTGCCGAAAGAGGGCACGGATTTACCGAGCGCGGTAGATGATGCGGCAGCAATGCACAGCGGAACTACCCCTGCGGCAAGCGCAGTAGCAGATTCCGCAACCGCTTTGAGCGCAACAGCGCAAGCAAGTGAAGCCACGGCTGAGCGGCCTGAGAAAAAAGGCTGGTGGCAGCGCTTACGTGATGGTTTGAAGAAAACGTCGAGCTCGCTGGGAACTGGTTTAGCTGATTTATTTGTAGGCAAACAGATTGACGATGAGCTATTCGAAGATCTGGAAACGCAGTTATTAATGGCCGATGTGGGCGTGGAAACTACAGCTAAGATTATTGATGAGCTTACCGCGCATGCTTCTCGCAAAGAATTACAAGATGCCGAGTTGCTGTATACCCGCTTAAAAGAATTTATGGCGGAAATGCTAGAGCCGGTAAATGCACCGCTGGTTATCGATAACACTAATGGCCCATTCGTTATTTTAATGGTGGGCGTAAATGGTGTGGGTAAAACCACCACCATTGGTAAGCTCGCCCAGCAATTTAAAAGTGAGGGCAAATCGGTAATGTTGGCGGCCGGTGATACCTTCCGAGCGGCAGCGGTAGAGCAACTGCAGGTGTGGGGTGAACGCAACAGCATTCCAGTAGTAGCGCAACACACCGGTGCTGATAGTGCCTCGGTAATTTTTGATGCAGTACAAGCCGCAAAAGCCCGCGGAGTGGATGTGTTAATTGCCGATACTGCTGGCCGTTTGCAAAATAAAGCTAACCTAATGGAAGAGCTGAAGAAAATTGTGCGGGTAATGAAGAAGCTAGATGAAAATATGCCGCATGAAGTGTTGCTTACTTTAGACGCAGGTACGGGCCAAAATGCTATTAGCCAAGCAAAAATATTTAATGAAGCCGTTGGTGTTAGCGGCTTGGCTATGACAAAGTTAGATGGTACCGCCAAAGGCGGGGTTATTTTTGCATTGGCAAATCAGTTTAAAATCCCAATTCGCTATATTGGCGTGGGTGAAAGCTTGCTTGATTTACGCCCGTTTGTGGCGCATGAATTCGTTGCTGCATTATTTACCGATGTGCTTGCAGATACCGCAAAAAATAGTGCCAAGGCTGAATAGTAAAACGAAAGAATTAGAATAATAATAGCGCATTGCGCATAAGTTAATACTCACTAACAAGGTGTTGTATGATTCGTTTTGAGCAGGTAAGCAAAACATATCCGGGCGGATTTCAGGCCCTGAACAGAGTAACCTTTGCCGTTGAGCAAGGTGAAATGGCATTCTTAACTGGCCACTCTGGTGCAGGTAAAAGTACCTTGCTGCGTTTGGTGGCATTAATGGAACGGCCAACCCTTGGCCGCGTACTCATTAATAACCACGATCTGAGCAAAATCACCAATCGGCAAATACCTTATTTGCGCCGTGATATTGGCATGATTTTCCAAGACCACCGCTTGCTGATGGACAAAACCGTGTTCGATAACGTGGCTCTGCCATTGTATATCGAAGGTTATACCCAATCGGAAGCGCGCAAACGGGTGCAAGCAGCATTAGATAAAGTTGGCTTAGGTGGGCAAGAACGCAAATACCCTATTATGTTGTCGGGCGGTGAGCAACAGCGTGTAGGCATTGCCCGCGCTATTGTTAATAAGCCACCATTGCTACTTGCCGATGAGCCCACCGGTAACCTTGATCCTGCATTATCGTTGGAAATTATGAATTTATTTGAATCGTTTCACCAAGTAGGTGTTTCGGTGCTTATTGCTACCCATGATTTAGCCCTAGTAGCCCGCATGCGCCATCGTAATTTGGTGCTCAGAAACGGCGCCATGATCGATGATGGGCTAGCATCGGATGGTTATGAACCGCTTGATGAGGAGAGCTACTAATGGCCTTCATTACGCGTGGAACGAATCAAAAGCGAGATAATAAAAAAGGCGCAAGCGCAGTAAAAATTTCCTTGCTGCGCCGTTTTACCATGTTTTTCGTGAACAACTTCCAACAAGCATTGGGCAGTTTGGGCGATTTGTGGCGTACGCCAATGGCCTCATTAATGACCATTGCGGTATTAGGATTAAGTTTAACGCTGCCAACTACCCTGTATGTGGTGGTAAAGAATGCGCAAAGCGTAAGTGCGGAATGGGATAACGCGGCTGAAATTAACGTGTTTTTGCGCAAAGATTTACGCTCGCAAGAAGTGCAAACATTCCGAGAACGCGTGCGTTTAATGAACGAAGTGGAGAGGGTAGAGCTGATTGATAAAGAAGCTGGCCTTGCCGAGTTTCGGGAAATATCCGGCTTTGGTAGCGCACTCGATTACTTAGCAACCAACCCATTACCGGATGTATTGGTGGTAGTGCCTACGGCGGAATATTCTAGCGTTGAAAGAGCACGCAGCTTACTGCAAGCGCTGGAGCAGGAGCGCGAAGTTGCTTCTGCCAGCCTCGATTTAAAGTGGCTTGAACGTTTGCAGGGCATAGTGAAAGTTGTGGAGAACAGCGTAGCTGCTCTCGGTTTATTATTATGCACGGCCGTTATTCTTATTGTGGGGAATACCATTCGGTTAGCCATTCTAAATCGCCGTGATGAAATTATGATTATGAAATTAGTAGGTGCTACCGATGCCTATATTCAACGGCCGTTTTTGTATACCGGCTTTTGGTATGGGGTAGTGGGCGGCATTATTGCCTGGCTTGCCACCACCATTTTAGTGATCTGGATCGATTCGGCTATCGTTAAGTTTAGTGCCACCTATGAGAGTACATTATCGCTGCAGGGTTTGTCCCTACAAGATATGTTGGTGGTGTGGGCTGTAGCCATTGGTTTGGGGCTAATTGGGTCATGGATTGCAGTACGTAGGCATGTGAGTGCTATACAACCCCGTTAAAGGCAATCTTTTGGCTATTTTTACGCTGTCATCAAATGGTTACAATGTTGCGATATAACACACTTGCAAGAGCGCTCGGCTCTGCTAGAATGGTGTGTCGAACAGTATGCTGAGTGGAACTTATTGGCCTTGTGAAGGTCTATGTTGGAAGCGCAAAAAGCGTATATAAATAAGTACTCTATTCGCGGAAAGTGAGGGAAGTAAATGGCTGCACAAATTGAAGCAATGGCGTTAACGGTACCCCGCACGGGTAGCCTAGATGCCTACATTTCATCGGTTAATAGCATTCCGATGTTAAGTGCAGAAGAAGAGAAATCTTTGGCTGAGCGTTTACAGCAAGATGGTGATTTGGCCGCGGCAAAGCGGTTGATCATGTCACATCTGCGCTTTGTTGTGCATGTAGCACGCAGCTATCAAGGGTACGGATTGCCACAGGCAGACCTTATCCAAGAAGGCAACATTGGGCTAATGAAAGCCGTAAAACGCTTTGATCCAACCGTAGGTGTTCGCCTCGTTTCCTTTGCTGTGCATTGGATTAAAGCTGAAATTCACGAGTATGTGTTACGCAACTGGCGTATCGTGAAAGTAGCAACCACAAAAGCACAACGTAAATTATTCTTTAACCTGCGCAAGGCGAAAAAACGCTTGGGTTGGTTTACCAATGATGAAGTAGATACGGTAGCGCGCGAACTTGGTGTTCAGCCTTCCGAAGTAATGGAAATGGAATCACGCATGAGTGCCCATGATGCGGCATTCGATATGGGTGTTGATGATGATGAAAGTGGTGAAACCGCATTCTCACCTTCCCAGTACTTAGAAGATAAATCATCTGATGTTGCGGCGGTAGTAGAAGCTGAAGATTGGGAAGCCCGTGCGAATCGGCGTTTAGCCTCTGCACTAGCTAGCCTTGATGAGCGCAGCCGTGAAATCGTACGCGCCCGTTGGCTAAATGACAATAAAAGTACACTGCATGATTTAGCAGCAACTTATGAAGTTTCCGCAGAGCGTATTCGCCAGCTGGAACAAAATGCCATGAAGAAACTTCGCATGGCAATGCAGTAAGAACTTGCCAACGCTTAACGTATTGAGCAAGTATGGAATGTAGAGCAGGGTGCGGTGCCTGCTGCATCGCACCTTCTATTTCCAGCCCCATCCCCGGCATGCCGAATGGCAAACCCGCCAACACCCGCTGTGTGCAGCTTGATGTGCAAAACCTATGTAAAATATTTGCCAAACCAGAGCGGCCAGCTGTGTGCTCGGCGTTCACCGCGCAAGCATACGTATGTGGCGAATCACGCGAAGAAGCATTGATTTTATTGGCACAGCTGGAATGTGATAGCGCGCCCTAAGAGCTTACCGATATGCTAGCGCGCAATATACGGCGTTGGATTGATTGGGTTACCTTCATGGCGAATTTCAAAGTACAAACCACTTTCTGATTGGCCACCACTTCGGCCGGCTAAGGCAATTGTTTCGCCGCGGCGCACAGGTTCACCAATATCTTTCAGTAGCGCTTGATTGTACCCGTACAAGCTCATGTAGTTTTCGCCATGATCGATAATCACCACCATGCCGAAGCCACGTAACCAATCGGAAAAGATAATCCGGCCGTCGGCAATGGCACGCACAGGCGCTTCAGCGGCAGTTTCTAATACCACACCGCGCCAGCGTACTTCGCCGCTACGTTGGCTGCCATACGCATGTTTGAGGCGGCCTTGGGCGGGCCAACTAAGTTGCCCACGCATATCTGCGAGGCCACGTAAGTTGAAGTTTTGCCGTGACATGATTTCTTGTAACGCGGCTAACATCTCGCTGAGGTTTTGTTCATCGCGTAGCATATTTTGCAGAGCGGATTGTTCGGTTTGTTGCTCACGCTTTAAACGTGCCACCAATTGCTCTTGCTCCTGCTGCCTGCTAGCCAACGTTTGCCGTTGTTGTTCTTGCTGGCGCATGGTGGTTTGTAAACTTGCGCGCTGTTCGCGCACATCGGCTTCAACTACCTTTAATTGTTCTTCAAGCTGATGTAATTCCTCGAGCTTTGCTAACCGCTCGGCACTAATATGTTGATAATATTCCAGCATTCGCTCAAACCGAGCGGGGTTATCTTGGTTCAGTAACAATTTTAAAAAACCATGCTGGCCATTTTTGTAGGCCGATTCGATTTGTGCCGCTAACGCTTCTGCTTGCTGGGCTACTTGCGCTTGTAGCCGCGCTTGTTCTTGCTCTAGTTCGTAGATATGCCCTTCAACTGAAGCGATCTTTAGCTCGGTTTCGCGCAACTGGCGCGCTGCCGATTGCACTTGCGTTTCTAGGTTGCGCAGATCACGCTCACCGCTGCTTAAGCGTTGCTGGCGGCGTTCTATACTTTGCCGGCGTTGCTGAATTTCGTTCTGCAGCGATTGCAACTCACGTTGGGTACGCGCATGTTCGGCTTGTGGGTCTTGTTGCGCCACAGCATACGCGGCGGAAGGTATAAGTCCGGTAAGCGTGAAGCTTACGGGCATAAAAACTACCGTAACTGCCACAATGAAACTATGCATAAACCTCGGCATTAACCTTCGCATAAACCTCGGCACAAACCTACGTGATGGCATGGTTAATCCTGCACTTGCATCAGCACTTTGCCGGTCATTTCGGCAGGTTGCGGCATCCCCATAAGGGCGAGCATGGTTGGCGCAATATCCGATAACCGGCCGCCATCTACTGGGGTGGCCTTGCGGCCCACGTAGATTAACGGCACTAAGTTGCTAGTATGCGCTGTGTGCGATTGCCCCGTGGCATGATCGTTCATTTGCTCCGCATTGCCATGATCGGCGGTAATTAAACCTTCGCCACCATTGCGCTGCAATGCTTCTACTACCCGGCCTACTGCCGTATCAACTGCTTCACAGGCTTTTACTGCGGCCGCGAAATTACCGGTGTGGCCTACCATATCGCCATTCGGATAATTGCAGATCACTACATCGTAAGCTCCGCTATCTATGGCCGCTACCAACTCATCAGTAAGTTCTACTGAGCTCATTTCGGGTTGCAAATCATAGGTAGCCACTTGCGGAGAGGGCACTAAAATTCGCTCCTCACCCGGGAAAGTGTTTTCGCGCCCACCACTGAAGAAAAACGTAACGTGGGCATATTTTTCGGTTTCAGAAATACGCAGCTGAGTTTTATTGTGTTTAGCGAGCCACTCACCGAGCACGTTATCAAGAGCTTCAGGCGGATATGCCACCGGTGCTTGAATATCGGCTGCATACTCTGTGAGCATTACAAATTCAGAAAGCTGAGGGCTTGGTTCGCGAGTGAATTCATTAAACTCATCATCCACAAATACGCGGGTAAGTTCGCGCGCGCGATCAGCGCGGAAGTTCATAAAGAATACGGCATCATCATCTTGTACCGGAACGGCGCCATCAAGCCACGTGGGCTGCACAAATTCATCGCTTTCATCACGCTCATAAGCGGCGGCTAAGCCTTCTTCGGCGGTGCGTGCCTGTATGCCTTTACCTTGGGTTAGTAAACGCCATGCTTTTTCTACGCGATCCCAACGGTTATCTCGGTCCATCGCAAAATAGCGGCCGCAAAGGCTGGCAAACTGCACGCCCGGAAGTTCGTTAAACTCGCTTTCAAAGCGGGCAATTGAATCACCTGCTGAACGCGGTGGGGTATCCCGGCCATCCAAGAAGGCATGCACAAATACTTGCTTCGCCCCTTGGCTTTTTGCCAGTTTTGCCATTGCCATTAGATGATCTTCATGGCTATGCACCCCGCCTGGCGAGAGCAAGCCCATAATGTGCACGTTGCCATTGGCTGCAACTGCTTTTTGCAAAGCATTTACTAGCACCGGATTACTAGCAAAATCACCATCGGCGATCGCTTTGGTGATGCGCGTAAAATCTTGATACACAATGCGGCCTGCGCCCAGATTTACGTGGCCTACTTCAGAGTTGCCCATTTGCCCCTCAGGAAGGCCTACAGCCATACCTGAACCGTCAATGAGTGTGTGCGGCATGGTTGCATAAAGTTTATCGAGGTTTGGTGTATTGGCGTGTGCTATTGCATTATCGTCTGCCGGATCGCGGCTGCCCCAACCATCTAAAATAAGTAACGCGAGCGTTTTTTTGCGCGTAGATGGGGCGCCATTATTATCACCACCGTTGTTTACCATGGTGTTAGCTTGGGCGTTCGATTTTAAAGCGGCCATGCAGCATCCTCGATTCGATATCAGTTTGTGCAGAATTTGCCGTTTAGTTTACTGTATTTACAGATTAGAAGCACCTGCTTTGGGCAGATTTTACTGGTATCTGAGCGCTGAGCGGGTATACTCTTGCGCTAGTTTTTTAAGGTTTACCATCGCCCTATTTTGATGGTGCGAATTGTAAGTTGGGAGAGGTCATGGACCAATTTTTAGCATTTGTAACTGAACACTATATTCTAAGTGCACTTTGGGTAGTGGTGTTCGTTCTGTTGGTAATGGATATCGCGAAAAAGCGTTTTTCATCGATTCAGCCATTGCAACCACAAGAAGCGGTGATTAAAGTAAACCGCGGCGGCGTTTTCGTGGATACCCGCGGCGCAGAGGATTTTGCGAAGGGGCACATTCAGGGCTCGAAGAACATTGAATTGGCAAAAGTTCGCGCTGGTGAAGTAAAAGGCCTTGAGAAATTCAAAGATGCCCCCATTGTTACTGTATGCAACTACGGAAACACTGCCCGAGCCGCTGCCACAGCACTTGAAAAAGCAGGATTCTCTCAGGTGTATGTGCTGCAAGGTGGTTTGCAAGCTTGGCAAAATGCGAGCTTGCCGGTAGCAAAAACGCAGCAAAAAAAGAAAAAATAAAACGACAACGTTTTCTAATCCTTAAATTAAGTTAAAAGCAGGTAAGTACTATGGCTGACGAACAGCAAACTCAAGCAAACGGCGCTGCCGACAATCAACAACCAGCAAGCCAGTTCAACATTCAACGCGTTTATGTGAAAGATGTTTCTTTTGAAGCACCAAACACGCCAGCTATCTTCCGTAAAGAATGGAAGCCAGAGCTGAATGTAGATATGAATGTAAGCAACACCAAGCTAGATGAGAATATTTATGAAGTAGTACTTACCTTAACAGTGAAAAACACTGTTGAAGGCGAAACTGCATTCTTATGTGAAGTAGCTCAAGCGGGTATTTTCTCGGTACCAGAGAACATGCCTGAAGATGGTTTAGCACATACTTTAGCGGCGTTCTGCCCAAGCATTTTGTTCCCGTATGCACGTGAAGCAATCTCTGGCTTGGTAAGCAAAGGTACGTTCCCGCAATTGAACCTTGCACCAATTAACTTTGATGCAGTGTTTGCTCAGCACGTTCAGCAACAGCAACAAGCTGCGCAAGAGCAACCAAAAGCAGACGCTTAGGCGTTAGGTAAACATAGTGGCTGATACTTCATCGGTAACTGTATTAGGGGCGGGGTCGTATGGCACCGCCCTTGCTATCTGTATTGCTCGCAAAGGCCAGCGCACCATTTTATGGGGGCGTGACGAAGCACAAGTGAACGAAATGCAGGCAGCGCATGAAAACACGCGTTATCTTCCTGGTTGTCCCTTCCCTGAGCTACTACAGCTCGAACCTAACCTTGCAAAAGCGGTGCAAGCCTCCGATACGATTTTGGTGGTAGTGCCAAGCTATGGTTTTAAAGACGTGCTGCAACAAATTGCGCCGCACTTACGGCCCAATGCCGGTGTAGCGTGGGCAACTAAAGGCTTGGAGCCAGAAACGGGTCGCTTATTATCGGAAGTAGCTACCGATGTACTCGGTAATGAGCGGGCATTAGCGGTGTTGTCTGGCCCTACGTTTGCAGCCGAGATGGCGAAAGGAATGCCTACTGCTATTGCGGTGGCAGCCAATAAGCCAGGGTTTGTTAGTGATTTAGCGGAAGCTCTGCATTGCGATCGCTCGTTCCGGGTGTATCTGAATGACGATTTCATTGGTATGCAGCTAGGTGGCGCGGTTAAAAATGTAATTGCTATTGGTGCGGGCATGGCCGATGGCCTAGGTTTCGGTGCCAATACGCGCACAGCATTAATTACCCGTGGATTAGCCGAGTTAACTCGGTTAGGAATTGCACTAGGCGGTAAACCAGAAACCTTTACCGGTATGGCTGGGTTAGGAGATTTAATTCTTACCTGCACCGATAACCAATCACGCAACCGCCGATTTGGCTTGGCCATTGGCCAAGGCAAATCGGTAGAACAAGCCATGGCCGATATTGGCCAAGCGGTGGAAGGTTATCGCAATACCCGTGAAGTAGTGGCCTTAGCCAAGCGTTTCAACGTAGAAATGCCAATTTCAGAGCAACTTTACAAAGTGTTGTACGAAGGCAAAGAGCCGCTGCAGGTAGCGCAAGATTTACTTGCGCGTGCACAAACTAGTGAAAACCGCTCAGAATAAACTAAGCGTTTAGCAGTTGTTGTTCTAAAAGCTGCCACTGTGCGGCAAAATTATCGGTGGGCTTCTTCTTAAAGCTTGAGCGCACATATTGGCTTAGCTTTCCTTCCGCGTAGGCCATTACGATATTCGCCAGCATACCCTCATCGGCAGTAAAATCGATACCTTCGCGCATGCGCCGCTCGCGCAGAATCTGCTTTATTTGGGTTTCTAGGCGTTCGAACAAACTTACTACTCGGGCGCGTAAGCGCTCATGTTCACCCATTAATGCGTCACCAGTGAGCACGCGTGTCATGCCGGGGCTTCTTTCAGCAAATTGCAGAATTAACTGAATGATTTGCTGAACCCGAGCAAGGGTTTGTTTTTCAGATTCTAAAACTTTATTTACGCCGCCAAGCACTATGTCTTCGATATAAGTGATCAAATCATCGAACATTTTTGCTTTTGATGGAAAGTGGCGATATAACGCCGCTTCAGAAACGCCTACCTCGGCTGCTAGGTTTTTGGTAGTGATAGGTTGGCCGATATGCGTTTCCAACATATACGCCAAGGTACCAAGAATCTCTTCCTTACGATTCGGTTTACTCGATGTGCTCATTTGTGGTTTCCCTGATTATGGTATGGCTTATTAAATTGCCACTTAATGTTCTTTCTATTTTTTAATGGCGGCCAGATGAACCAAATCCACCGGCACCGCGTGAGCTATCGTTAAACTCACCTACTAAATTAAACTCAGCTTGCACTACCGGAACAATTACCAGCTGAGCTAAACGCTCACCAGGCTCAATGTGAAAGGTTGTGTTCCCGCGATTCCAAACCGAGATTTTTAATTCACCTTGGTAATCTGAATCAATCAAGCCCACCAAGTTACCCAACACAACACCGTGCTTATGGCCTAAACCAGAGCGGGGTAGAATCACGGCAGCTAGGCCGGGATCTGCAATATGAATGGCTAGCCCAGTACCTACGAGTTCTGTTTGCCCGGGTTCGAGAGTGATGGTTTCGCCAATGCAGGCTCGAAGATCAAGCCCCGCTGAACCTGGAGTTGCATAGGTAGGAAGTGGAAACTCTTTGCCAACGCGCGGGTCGAGAATTTTTACATCAATCGCTTTGCTCATGTAGTGCTCTTCTTGTTCTGAGTAATGGTGTTAGAGATGATTGCAACAAGCTCTGTTGCGATATTTAATTTACTATCGGCGGCTAGTTCAGTGTGTTGCTCTGCGGTAATTACTATTACTGCATTATGATCGCTATTGAAACCAATATCAGCATTGCTAACATCGTTAGCGATAATCATTTGCACGCCTTTGCGCTGCAGTTTGCTTTGCGCATATTCAATTACATCATTGGTTTCTGCGGCAAAACCAACACAATAAGGAGCTTCAGGTTGGCTAGCAACCCAAGCCAGAATATCTGGGTTCTTCACTAATTGCAGTTGCAACTCTTGCTCGCCCGGTTGCTTTTTCATTTTCTGCTCGGCTACGCTGGCAGGGCGGTAATCTGCCACTGCGGCGCAACCAATGAAAATATCCTGCCCAGGCAACGCATTGGCAACTGCAGTTAGCATTTCTTCAGCACTTACCACATCAATACGCTGCACCCCGGTTGGGGTAGCTAAACCGCAAGGGCCTGCAACTAAGGTAACGCGCGCACCAGCGGCATAAGCTGCGGCAGCTAGGGCAAAGCCCATTTTCCCCGAAGAGTAATTACTTAAGTAACGCACCGGATCAATCGCTTCGCGGGTGGGCCCAGCGGTTATCAAAATATGCTTGCCCGCCAATAGAGCGGTGCTGTTGGTAGCGTTATCTTGTTTCGCATGCAGTGCAGTAGCACCACTAAAAAAGTGTTCAACTTGCGCAACAATTTCTGCGGGTTCAAGCATGCGCCCAGCACCCACTTCGCCGCAAGCTTGCGAACCTTCACCGGGCCCCCAAATTAGCTTGCCATCATCTTCTAGCAAGTGCAGGTTGCGCTGGGTAGCGGGCGCACTCCACATTAGGCGGTTCATCGCTGGCACTAATGCAATGGGTGCATCGGTAGCTAAACACAGGGTACTAAATAGGTCATCAGCAAAGCCATTAGCCAAACGCGCCATAGCGCTGGCAGTAGCGGGCGCTACTACAATTAAATCGGCCCAACGCGCTAATTCAATATGCCCCATTGCTGCTTCTGCAGCCGGATCGAGCAAATCATCATGTACTGGGTGGCCAGAAACCGCTTGCAAGGTAAGGGGAGTAATAAATGCTTGCGCGCCTTTGGTCATTACCACGCGCACTTCCGCGCCATTATCTTTTAAACGCCGCACTAATTCGGGCGTTTTGTACGCAGCAATACCGCCAGTAACAATCAGCAATAGCTTACGCTTTAACAGGCTAGCCATAGTTGTATCCATGTAAGTAAATACTTACTGTAAAGATAACACGAGCCGCCACGTTTTTGCCATTGTGCTGTGCCCATTTCGGTGATTCTTTGAGCGCTAGCATAATTCGGCAATCTGCAAATGGCTGCGCATCGAATATTTACCCATCCCCATCCATACTTAAATATCAGCTAGGGAATGCTGCAGGAACAGGAGGTTCCGATGAGTGAAAAGTTAACCGCGATTACAGATAATGAAGTGCCGCTCGCAACTAGGCGTGCAACGGCAACTACCACAAATTGTGCAACAGCCATTGCACCACCACAAAAATTAATGATTAAAGAGTGGCAAGCCCATGAACGGCCGCGGGAGAAGCTCGCCACCTTTGGCTCCGCAAGTTTAACCGATGCTGAGCTACTAGCGGTATTGTTCGGTACCGGCACTGGTGGCAAAGATGTACTTACCTGGAGCCGCAGTGTATTACAGACCGCGAACGGTTTGGGTGGCTTACTGGCACTTTCGCAAGAGCGGCTACTAGAGATCCCCGGCATTGGTTTAGCGCGCAGCATGCAGGTGCAAGCCATATTAGAGGTTACCCGGCGTTACTTGGCGAGCACCTTACGGTCGGGCGAGGGGTTTACGCGGCCAGAAATGGTAAAAGATTATTTAGCAGCTCAATTACGCCACCAAGATCGTGAGGTATTTGCGCTCTTGCTACTAGACAGCCAGCACCGTTTGCTGCATTATTGCGAACTGTTTTACGGCACCATCAATGCGGCCCCGGTTTACCCTCGGGAAATCATTAAATTAGTGATGCGCCACAATGCCGCTGCCGTAATTTTAGCGCACAACCATCCTTCGGGGGTGGCTGAGCCAAGCCAAGCTGATCAGCGTGTTACTACGCGGATCAAAGAAGCACTCACCACCATCGATGTAGCCTTGCTTGATCATTTTGTGATTGGTGCTGGCGAAACCGTGTCGTTCGCGGAACGGGGCTGGTTATAAAAGATCTATTTTGATCTTAAAGAGCAAAAAATACGCGGCAAAGCTTGTATTTTGCGGCGATTTTTAGTATAAATTGCGCCCTCGATTTATAGGGCAAGGCCATCAGGGCGATTAGGCGAGCTTGCAAAGCAATTTCGGAGTAACGAACATGTCACGAGTATGTCAAGTAACAGGAAAGCGGCCAGTGGTTGGTAACAACCGCTCACACGCCAATAACGCGACCCGCCGTCGTTTCCTGCCAAACCTTCAATCCCATCGTTTTTGGGTTGAAAGCGAAAAGCGTTGGGTAAAACTGCGCATTTCTACTAAAGGTATGCGTATCATCGATAAGAACGGTATCGATTCGGTATTAGCTGATCTGCGTACTAAAGGCGTCCGGGTTTAATACCGGCTAGAACGAAAGGAATAATACGATGCGCGATAAAATTCGTCTGGTTTCTTCTGCTGGTACTGGATTCTTCTACACCACAGATAAGAACAAACGTAACATGCCTGAGAAATTCGAGATCAAGAAATTTGATCCAGTGGTTCGCAAGCATGTAATGTTCAAAGAAGCTAAAATCAAGTAATTGGTTTTCGCTACATTGAACATAAAAAACCCGCTTAGGCGGGTTTTTTTGTGCCTGCTAATTACTGTGTGAAGCTGCTGCAAGCAAGCTTTGTTACATATTAAAACTTGCCTAGAAGATATTCCGCTACTAATCTTTTGCCGATTGAAAAAAAACGTTAGCCGCTAGTGTAACTACAATAATAATGATTATTTGGAGCTCATTATGAGTACGGCAACTCCTACAGCGCCGCAAGAGCGCAGCCATTTACTCGATATCATTCGAGGTTTTGCATTACTGGGCATCTTGTTAATGAACATTGAATATTTTCAGCGGCCATTAACAGCAATGATGCACGGGTTTAATAGTGAACAAGCAGGGTTAGATTATGCCACTGCTTGGGGCGTATATACCTTTGTACAAGGTAAGTTCTATACCATGTTCTCGCTGTTGTTCGGTATGGGCTTTGTGCTCTTCCTTGATAGAGCAATGGCGAAAACTAGCGCGCCGAGGTTTTTATTTTTCCGCCGGGTATTCGTATTGGCGTTATTCGGGTTAATTCATATTGTGTACATCTGGGGTGGGGATATCTTAGTAACCTACGCTATTGCTGGTGCGCTTTTATTGTTGTTCACGAAAACACCCGCTAAACGCCTTTGGAAGTGGGGTGCCGCACTAATTATTATTCCTACGTTGCTGTTTTGGCTTGGTGCATGGGGCATTCAGATGGGGCTAAACTCGGCATCTGGCGCAGAAATGTTGGCTGATTTTGAGCAAACACGTATTGAGATGCAGCAAATGATAGCCATGGGGCATGAAGTATATTCTGCCGGTAGTTATGCTGAAGTGCTGCGTTATCGCTTATCGGAAGTAGCTCTCATGTATGGCGGTGGTGGAGCGATATTTTTTATACCTGTTGTTTTAGGTACCATTTTGATCGGTGCTGCATTTGGCCGTGCTGGTATTTTTACTAACCCGATCGAACATCGCAAAGCGATTCGCAATATGGTGTTTTTCGGTGCCATTTTTGGCTTGCCTAGTGCCTTGGTAGTGGGTATTTACGGGCTAGATATCGAGATGATGATTCCGAATTACCATGGGGCAATGATTTTTACCGTGCAAGCCATTGCCAATATTGGTTTGTGCTTTGCCTATATTGGTATTTTGGCCGTGCTGTATTTGGGCGGTAAAAAATGGATTCAGCATTTAGCGCCTGCGGGGCGTATGGCGCTCACCAATTACCTTACCCACTCTATCGTATTCACCATATTGTTTTACGGCTATGGCTTCGGCTTGTACGGCGACTTCGGGCGTTTCGCAACTACCCTGATGGCAATTGCGCAAACTCTCAACAATAACAGCCGCTGGCAATTTGCTGGCGGCTTTTTTGTAGTGCTGATGGAGCAATAGGTTCTTATCTGGGTGGATCTACCCGGTGGGCATTAGAGGCATTGTGGCGGAACCAGCCGGTAATACTAAAGCGCTCACGG
>NZ_JBLRWZ010000034.1:0-25552 GCF_047920995.1 Aliidiomarina sp. | reverse complement strand
GCAGTTAAGTTATGGCCCATTACGTAGTTGGTGATATTCACGGCTGCCTGCAACCACTGCAGAAGTTACTTGCCAAGGTTGAATTTAATCCCCGTTACGATCAACTTTGGGCGGTAGGTGATTTAATTGGCAGAGGCCCGAATGCACAAGCTACGCTAGAGTTTTTAGCCGATTTGGGGCCAGCATTGCAAACCGTTCTTGGTAATCATGATTTACACGCATTAGCCGTGTTATGCGAGTTGCGCCGGCCGAACCCCAAAGATAACACCGCAAGCTTACTGCACTCAGAAAGCCGTGATTTCTGGATAGAGTGGCTGCGCAAACAGCCGCTTTTATTAGCTGATGCAACACAATCGTTAATCGTTACCCATGCGGGTATTCATCCTCAGTGGAGCGTTGATGAAGCCGCTGGCCATGCCCAAGAAGTAGAACTCGTTTTACGTAGCAATAACTTTGTGCAGTTTCTGGAGCAGATGTATGGTAATCATCCGGTATTATGGCATGAAGATTTAGCTGGGGTTGAGCGCTGGCGGTTTATCGTGAATGTATTCACCCGCATGCGCTATCTGGAAAAACAATCATTAGCATTAGATTTAACCGAAAAATCACCACCGGCAGAGCTACCTGCCAGCAGCACTTTGATGCCTTGGTTTTCCGCCTGGCCACAAAGCCATTGGCGCATTGCATTTGGCCACTGGGCAAGTTTAATGGGGCACAGTTCCCGAAGCGATGTTATTGCCCTCGATACGGGCTGTGTGTGGGGCGAATCGCTTACTCTCTTGGATGTTGAGGGTAATAAAAAAATCAGCGTGCCGGGCTGGCTACGCTGATTCTAGATAAGCTTTGCGTAGTATGCTGCGCTACTCAAACAGGCCTATTTTGCAAGGAGCTAAGCGCTACGCCAAGGTAATCCGTGCAAATTTGCGCTTACCCACTTGATATACGGCAGTACCTAACGGCAACGTAACGCGTGCATCAGATACTTTCTCACCATCAATGCGTACGGCATTTTGTTTTACCATGCGCATCGCTTCTGATGTGGAAACCACTAAGCCCGCTTCTTTCAATACATTCGCCAAACCGCGCTCTTCTTCTGCTAACGTGAAGCTAACTTCTGGCATTTCGTCTGGAATTGCATTTTTCTGGAAACGTTGAATGAAATCTTGCTCAGCCGCTTGCGCATCGGCTTCACTGTGAAAACGCGCAATTAATTCTTTCGCCAACGCTACTTTCGCGTCGCGCGGGTTTGCCCCATTAGCAACCTGCTGTTTCAGTTCAGCGAGTTCTTCGTCACTGCGGAAGCTGAGTAAATCGAAGTATTTCCACATAAGATCATCGGAAACCGACATGATTTTACCGAACATATCGTTCGGGGCATCGGTAATGCCTACGTAATTACCCAGCGATTTTGACATCTTCTGCACGCCATCTAGGCCTTCGAGCAGCGGCACAGTAATTACCGTTTGTGGCCGTTGCCCTTCCTCTTTCTGCAGCTCTCGCCCCATCAATAAGTTAAAACGTTGATCAGTACCACCCATTTCGATATCAGCCCGCAATTCTACCGAATCCCAGCCTTGTACCAAAGGGTAGATGAACTCGTGGATGGCAATGGGTTGGCCGCCTTGATAGCGCTTCTTAAAATCATCCCGTTCCAGCATGCGGGCAACAGTTTGCCGTGAAGCTAATTTAATCATTCCCGCCGCGCCAAGCTTATTCATCCACTCACTGTTAAAGCGCACTTCGGTTTTTTCAGCATCCAGAATTTTAAATACCTGCTCTTTATACGTTTCCGCATTCGCGAGCACATCTTCTCGGCTAAGTGGCTTACGGGTTACATTTTTGCCGGTGGGATCACCTATCATGCCGGTGAAATCACCAATCAAAAACACCACTTTATGGCCGAGCTCTTGAAAAATTCGCAGCTTATTAATTAAAACCGTATGGCCTAAGTGTAAATCTGGTGCTGTTGGATCAAACCCCGCCTTTACAATAAGCTGGCGATTCTCTGATAATTTATCTTTAAGCTCCTGTTCTACCAGAACTTCATCTACACCGCGGGTAATTAACGCAAGGGCTTCCGCAACCGATTTACTCATCTTTACTCCAATTTACTCAAATGCGCTGAACTTTTTTGTTATCCTGCATTCTACTTGAATCAGCAGATGCTTTTAAGCGCTGAATTTCTGCTTATTTAAAGAATAATGCTATGATAGCAACAAAGCGACACTAGCAATCAATTAAAATGCGTTCCCCTGATGTCGAACAATACACGCGGCAAACGTTTACTTTTTGTACAAAGCAACTCACAATAAGCGCGCCGGAACGAAGTACAGAGGACCAGAACACCATGGTGAAGCCAATTCAATCTTTTTTCCAACGCTTACCAAGGCGCCATCAAATTATTATCGCCAGCGTAAGTTTGCTGCTACTCGTATTGCTCGTGTGGCCCAGTGAACAAGCGCAGGCTTCTCGCGATATGGCTAAGTTCGAAGCACTCGAGCCTGGCATACGCTACGATTTAGAACTGCACTTGGGCGAAACCTCTGCGCCTGAGCAAGCCGCCACCGGCGATTACACCTGGTTAGATTATGAAATTCGCTCTGGCGATAGCATGGCGCGTATTTTTCAGCGCTTGGGATTTAGTGCACGTCAACTCCACGATTTAACCCAAGCTGAAGATGCAGCCCTGCTGCGCCGCATTCACCCTGGTGATACCTTACGTTTTGCCAAAGACGCCGATAACCAGTTGCAGGCGCTACATTTTCGCTTAAGTGAAACCGATACTCTCGTTATTGTTCGCGAAGATGACGGTACCTATAGCAGTACACGGGAAGCAAAAACTACCGATGTGCGCATTGCCTTTGCGCGGGCAGAAATTACCAGCAACTTCTGGAATGCTGGGGTTCAGGCTGGCTTAACCCAAGGGCAAATTATGAGCCTTGCCGAACTATTCGGTTGGGACGTGGATTTCGCTCTTGATATTCGCCGCGGTGATGAATTTAGCGTGCTCTATGAAGAGCGCTTTATTGATGGTGAGTATGTTGGCACTGGCCGCATCGTAGCGGCCGAGTTTAAAAACCAAGGTGATACCTTCCGTGCGATTCTGCACGAGAATGGTAATTACTACACCGATGAAGGCCGCAATATGCGGAAAACCTTCTTACGTGCTCCGGTAGCATTTAACCGCGTATCATCAGAGTTTAATCCGCGCAGATTACACCCTGTAACTGGCCGAGTAGCGCCGCATCGCGGCATTGATTATGTAGCCCCTACCGGCACGCCAGTAATGGCCTCTGGTGATGGCCGAGTAATTGCGAGCAATTATAACAATCTGAACGGCCACTATATTTTCATTCAGCACGGCGAGCGCTATGTTACTAAATATTTGCACTTAAGCCGCCGGCAAGTACAAAACGGCGAGCGCGTGCGCCAAGGGCAGGTTATTGGTAGGGTTGGTGCCACTGGCCGGGTAACTGGCGCGCACTTGCATTATGAATTCCTCGTTGATGGCGTGCATCGCAATCCGCGTACGGTAAATCTGCCTGAAGCCGAATCATTACCGGCTTCTGAAATGGTAGCCTTTAGAGCAATTGCCGATGAGAAGTTAGCAATGATCGAAGGCCGTAAGCGCTTCTATGTTGCGATGGCAGATTAATGCACGGTGGCCACTATATAGGCGTACTCTCGGGCACTAGCCTAGATGGGCTGGATATTGTTCTTACCACCATAACGAACAGTGGCAACGTACAACAAACCGACGCGCTAAGCTGGCCACTACCTGCTGATTTACAACAACGTTGTGCACTTTTATGTACCCCAGGTAACAATGAAATCGTGCATTTCGGTATTGCCGACCGCCAGTTTGCTCTGGCGGTGGTAGCTGGCATACAAGAATTACTCAGCCGTAATCAATTACAAGCCAAAAACATTCGAGCCATTGGCAGCCATGGCCAAACAATTCGCCACCATCCCGAACTTACCCCCGCATTTAGCATACAACTCGGTTGCCCACATACCATCGCAGCGCTTTCAGGTATTGATGTGGTTGGCCAATTTCGGCAGAAAGACATTGCCTTAGGTGGCGAAGGTGCGCCCTTAGCGCCCGCTTTACACCAACAGATTTTTGCGAGCCGGGATCGCTATCGGGTGATTGCCAATATTGGCGGTATTGCCAACATTACCGCCCTGCCTCCTCACCAAATTGCCAACGACAGTGCAGCTACCAAGGTAATAGGCTTTGATTCTGGGCCTGGTAATACGCTAATGGACCATTGGGTGCAAAAACACCTGCATACGCCATTTGATCGCAATGGTGAATGGGCAGCGCAAGGAACCGCAGATAGCTCTTTGCTTGCCGAGCTGCTTAGCGATCCCTATTTCCACCGGCAAGGGCCCAAAAGCACTGGGCGCGAGTACTTCACAGCGAATTGGCTGGCAAAAGCATTACAACGCCGTTCGCAGATATCTCCAGAGAACGTACAGGCAACATTGTTAGAACTCACTGCACGCAGCCTTACCGATGCGATTATCCAGCTTGCGGGCGTTGCTACGCAGCCTGAACTGGAAGTTTACGTATGTGGCGGCGGAGCGCAAAACAAACAACTGCTGAAACGCTGCCAAGAGCTTACCAACGCATGTAATGCAAGTAATGCGAGTAATGCGCCAGCAAAAATGGCATGGCTTACTACTGAAGCGTTAGGAGTTCATCCAGATTGGGTTGAAGGCGTGCTATTTGCGTGGTTAGCCTGGGCACATTGCGCTGGTAAACAAATCAACCTTAGCTCGGTTACAGGCGCCAGCCGCCCGGCAATTCTAGGTGGTTATTTCCCCGCCCATTGAACATTGTGCCCACTGTGCCTTAAACACTGTGCCTTAAACACTGTGCCTTAAACATTGTGCCTTAAAAAAATGCTGGTAGGCATTGCGCCCACCAGCACTTACACTTTATTGCAAACTAGTAAACGCATCACGGGTGATATTTTCTGCACCGTTTGCAGTTACGCGCACACTGTCTTCAATGCGAACACCACCAAATGGGCGCAGCTCCGCAATTCGATTCCAGTTGAAATCTTCATTACCATCAAATTCTTCTAGCAATTGGTCTACTACGTAGATGCCAGGTTCAATGGTAAACACTTGGTTTTCTTCTACTTCACGCAATAACCGCAAAAATGGATGCTGCGGATTACGTTCAAACGCATCACCTTGGGCATTCTTCAAGAAACCACCCACATCATGCACCTGTAAGCCGATAAAGTGGCCCAAGCCATGCGGGAAGAACGCTCGGGTATAACCGCGTTCATAAATTGTGTTCGCATCTACTTTGAAGAAACCAAACTCTGCGAGAATCTGCGCAATCTTTTGATGCATACTTACATGCAAATCAAGATAAGAAACACCTGGCTGCACATCGGCGATAATGGCTTGTTCAGCAGTATCAACTGCTTCAATTAGCTCTGCGTAAAAGCCATCTTTGGCCGCATAGCTACGGGTGATATCGGCACAGTAGCCGTTGTAATAGGCGCCTGCATCAATTAAAAACGAGCGATGTTCGGCTGGTGCTTCAGGGTCGTACACATCGTAGTGTAATACCGCACCGTGTTGATTCAACGCCACAATACTGTTGTACGGCACCTGCGTTTCGCGAAACTTCATTGCCTGCAAATACGCCTGATTAATTTCTAATTCCGATTTACCTGCAAAAAACGCATCTCGGGCCGCGTTATGGCCGCGCGCCGCAAGTACGTTAGCCTTGCGCATGTTATCGATTTCCCACTCGGTTTTTACCGCGCGTTGGAAATGCAGGTGATCAATCAACCCTTGTGGATTAATTGCCGCTACCGGCCACTCATCGATTGGCGGGAATGTTTCGCCAAGCAATGCGGTATTCTCGAGCTCTTTGCCTAATGCACTGCGCACAGAAGCGAGATTATCGATAATGGTAACATCACAGGCTTCTTTCCATTCACCTGGTGGCAGTTGTGGCTGCGCATGCCAGAAATCCCGAGCTTGAAACAAGAATACTCGTGGCTTCTCTCCTTTGCGGTAAAAAATAAAGCTTTTCGGGCTCTCTGTTACCGGTACCCAATATTTAAAAAATGGATTCACGCGATAGGGGTAGGCATTATCATCTAAGAATGCAACCCGTGGTTGCCCAGCATAAATCAAAACGCTATCAAAGCCTTGGCTCGTTAACGCTTCATCAAACCGTTCGGCAACTACTTGCAAATGCTTTAAATAATAACTCATAGAATCCTCGAGGGTTAAAACCAGACATAAATCTATCGGCTACTACACATGATAACAAATTCCGCGTTAACACTGAAACGCAGCGTGGTGAAAGGTAGTTTCTATTAGTTGAAGGTGTGGCTTAAGAACGTTCGCGGATAGCGCGAATAATAGGTGAGTTGCCATACCCCGTTGTTTCCGCCCACTCTAAAATGGAATGGCCATTGTTATCATGTTCGAGTATTAAACGAATCGGTAAGTTGCGGGTAAGTAATAAGCCGGTGTCGGCCGCTTCAGCGATAATTGCGAACTGCAGTAGAGTGAGGCCATTACAGCGAATAGCTGTGTACATACCACGAATTCTGAGATTATGCCGATCGATGATATTTTGAAATTCGCGGCGATTATCCGCGCTAATGCTGTAACAAATATCTTTGCCAATATTTTCACCCACGAAGCCCTGATACAGCAATATCTGGCTCAACTGCGCCGATTGCCGAGTAGGTTCGTGTTGGCCAGCAAAAGCAGGATTTGCAAAGCAGGGTAAACTGATGATGTAAGCAACGATGACAACAAACCATCGATTCATAAAACTTCCTTTAACCTTGCTAAGAATACACTTACAAGAACGTGTGGTGTTTGAATCGTTGGTCATTTTTTCGCTTACAGAGTAAAAACGCAAGTGCTTTTGTGTAGCGATTTTGTTAATTATTCACCGGTTAAAATATCGATACTATGAGGAATTAAGTAGGTTTTAACCTTTCATTAAGGCCAAGGGCTAGCAACTCAAGCGCTGCATGGCAGTACAATTTTGCAACAGGGATATGCACATTTGCAAAGAATTATACGGCGAACGAGGCTCCACAGCCGCATGTGGTAGTTGCATTTGGGTTGTTTACAAAGAATCGCGCACCTTGCAACCCTTCTTCATAATCCACAACACCGCCTACCAAGTATTGTAGGCTCATTGGATCTACTACTAGGGTTACCCCTTCTTTTTGAATTTCCATATCACCTGGATTCACTTTTTCATCAAAAGTAAACCCATACTGGAAACCAGAACAACCGCCGCCGGAAACGAACACGCGTAACTTCAGTTGTGGATTTTCTTCTTCGGCAATTAACGTCCGCACTCGAATCGCAGCTGATTCAGAAAACTCAATCGGCATCGCTTGCTGTACTTCACTCATCGCGGTTGCTCCAAGGCTTAATAAAACTTCAATACCCGTATTGTCGCTTATGCTGGGTAAGCGATCAACAGCTACGCATTTAATTCGCGTTGTGTTCCTGCTCTTCTGGCTCTGCAGTAATTAATTGTTGCCACTGGAAGGTGCGTTCTGTTTGTCGGCCTTGCCGTGAACGCACATTTACATGTAATGTTTCTGGCACAAAATTCTCCGGTAATGTAAAGCTTCCCTCTGTTAAGGAAAAATAACTCATTACGAACTGAGTAGAACCTTCATCTATGCCTGCCAGTGTGAGCAAGCTGTATTCTTGGCGTGCGCCATCTCGCAAACCACGCAAGGTTAACCGTAACGAGCCTTGGGCAAGTTGCTGAATACGTTCTTGTTGCAGCAAAATCAAACGAAAATAGAAGCTATTGGTGCCCGGTAAGGCATTCACTGTCATAGAATCAATGCTAATGCCATCGGCATTTAATTCAGGCGCCATTACACGCTGATAGAAGGTTAACTCGCGGCGAATATTTGCGTTCTCATCTTGGGTAAGGCGCAGCTCTTGTTGCAGCGCTTGCGTTGCCGCCCGCTCCACATCCAGCTCAACCTGCAGAATGTTACTCCGATATTCTTGTTGCTGCATACGTTGGTGCAGGCTATCACGTTGCTGCGCAAATAAACGGGCTTCTTGCTCCAAATAGATCAAGCGGATGTTCCCCACCAAATAGCCTGCAACAGAAAACGCTATCGCGATCCCGATAAATAGCAAAACTAGCCTACGCGTTTCACTCTGCTCTCGTGTTTCTGATGGTTTCCGGTGCATGCTTTGATTCCTATTGTTTCGCAGATGCTTATGCTAAATTATTGGCGACATGATGTTAACTAAAACTCGATGAACAGGCTACGAAAGCAGCGCTTTGGCGCTTTTAACCACTACAGGTGCATAATGACAGAATTCTTAGTTTTTCAATGGTTTAAAGCGCTACATCTAATCTTTATGGTGGCGTGGTTCGCGGGCATTTTTTATTTACCCCGCCTGTTTGTTTATCATGCCGAATCGGTTGAGCCGAAAGTACATGCACAATTAAAGATTATGGAGCGGCGGCTACTCTTCTTTATTACGCCATTTATGGTACTCACGCTAATTTTTGGCTTCGGCATGATCTATATCTATGGCCTCGATTGGTTGCGCATGAGTGGCTGGATGCACATTAAGCTCGCATTAGTGCTTGTGCTCGTGGTGTACCACTTATATTGCTTTACCTTGCTGCGCGATTTTAAGAATGATCAAATCACCCGCTCAGGGCGTTGGTTCCGTTGGTTTAACGAAATGCCGGTGATTTTATTATTTATCATTATCATTTTAGCCGTATTAAAGCCCTAAACTGAGGCCGCCAGCATTTCTCATGCGGCGGCTTTCTGCTATGCTACAGCCCCAACAGCCTATCACGTTGGAACCTTCGCAAATGATGAATTTTACCGGCGCAAACATACTCTCGGTTGACCAGTTTAATCGAGAGGCAATCGAGCATATTTTCCGTATTGCTGATCTTATGGAGCCCTATGCTCATCGGCGTAAACGTACTCGGGTACTTGATGGCGCTATTTTAGGCAATCTCTTTTTTGAGCCCTCAACGCGCACACGAGTGAGCTTTGGTACAGCGTTCAACTTACTCGGCGGTGAAGTACGCGAAACCACCGGTATGGAAAGTTCGGCGCTAGCCAAAGGGGAATCGCTATTTGATACCGCTCGGGTACTATCGAGCTACAGCGATGTGATTGCCATGCGCCACCCTAAAGCCGGCTCTGTTGCCGAATTTGCTGAAGGCAGCCGCGTACCGGTAATTAATGGTGGTGACGGTGACAATGAGCACCCTACCCAAGCGCTACTCGATTTATACACCATTGAAAAAGAGCTTTCCGACCACGGCTGCCGTATTGATGGTATGCATATTTGCATGATTGGTGATCTCAAATATGGGCGTACCGTACATTCTTTGTCGAAATTGTTATGCATGTTTACGAATATTCGCCTTACCTTGGTTTCACCACCAGAATTGGCAATGCCAGGGTATATCGTAGATTTACTTACCAATGCTGGGCATCAAGTGCAGCAGGTAAATGAACTTGCCGGCTCTCTAGACACCGATATCGTGTACCAAACACGTATTCAACAAGAGCGCTTTACTAGCCTAGATGAAGCAGATAAATATCGTGGCCGGTTTCGTTTGAATAGTGAAATATATACCAAGCATTACAAGCCCAATACGGTGATCATGCACCCACTTCCGCGTGATTCTCGTGCCGAAGCGAATGAGCTTGATAATGATTTGAACCAAAACCCAAATTTAGCGATTTTTCGCCAAGCCGATAACGGCGTGTTAATCCGTATGGCACTATTTGCCGCTACGCTTGGAGTTGAACACCTTGTTAGCCGCTACGATACCGATGTTATTTGGTATAGCGACAAAGCCAATAGTTAAGAGGTTATTGCATGTCTCGTTCCGAAGATCTATTTCAAAAAGCACAACTTTCAATTCCTGGTGGGGTAAATTCCCCGGTGCGCGCCTTTAAAGGCGTAGGCGGCACTCCTATTTTTATTGAGCGTGCTCAAGGCGCCTACTTGTTCGATGTAGATGGCAATCGTTACATCGATTATATCGGCTCGTGGGGGCCTATGATTCTTGGCCACAACCACCCAGAAATTCGTGATGCCGCTATTGAAGCCGCAGAGCGTGGTTTGAGCTTTGGCACCCCTACTTCGGCTGAAATTACCATGGCTGAAAAAGTAATTTCTATGGTGCCTTCCATTGAGAAAGTGCGCATGGTGAATTCTGGTACTGAAGCAACTATGAGCGCTATTCGCTTAGCGCGCGGCTATACCGGGCGCGATAAAATCCTTAAGTTTGAAGGCTGCTATCATGGCCATGCCGATTCGTTGCTAGTAAAAGCAGGTTCTGGCGCCCTTACTTTAGGTGTGCCAAATTCCCCAGGCATTCCGGCAGACTGCGCCAAGCATACACTTACGGTTAGCTTTAATAACCTAGATGAAGTTCGCCAAGTATTTGCGGATTTAGGCGAACAAATTGCCTGTATTATCGTTGAGCCAGTAGCTGGCAATATGAATTTAATTTTACCAGAGCCAGGGTTTTTAGAAGGCTTGCGGGCAATTTGTGATGAATATGGCGCGGTACTTATTTTTGATGAAGTAATGACCGGCTTCCGCGTTGCTCGTGGGGGTGCGCAAGAATTCTTTAATGTAACCCCTGATTTAACCTGTTTAGGTAAAGTAATCGGCGGTGGTATGCCCGTTGGCGCCTTTGGCGGTAAACGCGAAATTATGGACCATATTGCACCAATGGGTCCGGTTTATCAGGCAGGAACTTTATCGGGTAATCCCGTTGCAATGGCAGCCGGGTTAGCCGCTCTGAATTTATTAAACTCAGGCTCTTTATATCAACAATTAGAAAGCCGGGTTACCGAACTTACTTCTGGCCTGCAGGAAATTGCCGACGCCAAAGGTATTCCATTTACCACTAGCCAAGCCGGCGGCATGTTCGGGTTCTTCTTCAGTGAAGAAGCAAAAGTAACCACCTATGAGCAAGCAACTCACTGCAACATGGATCACTTCCGCACCTTCTATCATGAAATGCTGAAACGTGGCGTGTACTTAGCTCCAAGCGCTTATGAAGCCGGCTTTATGTCGCTTGCTCACAGTGAAACTGATATCGAAGAAACATTACAAGTTGCCGAGCATGCTTTCACCTTGTTGAAGTGAACATACCAGGCACGCAAAGCAAATACGCTATAGTTAGTAAGAATTTATTGCAGTTGTTGGAGAAAGCATGAGTAGCGAACGTTCAAAAGGCCCGTTATATATTCCACACGCAGGGCCTTCGTTGTTAGAAACACCACTGCTAAATAAAGGCAGCGCGTTTACTCGCGAAGAGCGCATCGCATTTAACCTTACCGGGTTATTGCCGCCGCGCTATGAAACTATTGAAGAGCAAGTAAATCGCGCCTACATGCAATACCAAAGCTTCGATACACCGCTGAACAAGCATATTTATTTGCGTGCCATTCAAGATAACAATGAAACCATGTTTCATAAGTTGGTTAGCAAGCATCTTGAAGAAATGATGCCCATTATCTACACACCCACAGTGGGCAATGCATGCGAAAAGTTCTCGGATATTTACCGTAGTTCGCGAGGGCTATTTATTTCCTACGCCGAGCGTGAGCAAATGGACGACATTTTGCGCAACGCCACTAAACGCAACGTAAAAGTAATTGTAGTTACTGATGGCGAGCGCATATTGGGGCTTGGCGATCAGGGAATTGGCGGCATGGGCATTCCTATAGGTAAGCTTTCACTCTACACCGCATGCGGTGGTATTAGCCCAGCCTATACCTTGCCAGTAATGCTAGATGTTGGTACCAACAATGAAAAACTACTCAATGATCCGATGTATATGGGCGCTCGCCATAAACGGATAACGGGTAAAGAATACGATGATTTCGTAGATACATTTATTCAAGCTGTAAAACGCCGTTGGCCAAACGTAATGATTCAGTTTGAGGATTTCGCCCAGCAAACGGCGATGCCTATCCTGCGCCGTTACCAAGATCAGGTATGCTGCTTTAACGATGATATTCAGGGCACAGCTGCGGTTACCGCAGGTACTTTGTTGGCGGCCTGTAAATCAACCGGGCAAAAGCTTTCTGAGCAAAAAGTAGTATTTGTAGGCTCAGGATCAGCGGGCTGTGGTATTGCCGAGCATATTATTTCGCATATGTGTTCAGAAGGCCTTAGCCGCGAAGAAGCAAAAGCACGAATTTTTATGGTAGATCGCTTCGGGTTACTTACCGAGGGAATGGAAGGCCTGCGCGATTTCCAAGAAGAACTGGTGCAGAGCAAAGCCGCGCTTGCAGATTGGCAATACAGCGGTAATTTCGCCTCATTACTTGATGTAATGCACTGTGCGCAGCCTACAGTGCTCATCGGTGTTTCTGGGCAGCCTGGACTATTCACAGAACAAGTAATTCGGGCCATGCACCAATACACACCAGCGCCAATCATCTTCCCGCTTTCCAACCCTTCAAGCCGGGTAGAGGCGCTGCCGAGCGATGTATTGGAATGGACCAATGGTGATGCTGTGGTGGCAACAGGCAGCCCTTTTGCACCTGTGCATCGCGGAAAAACTACGTACCCCATTGCTCAATGCAACAATAGTTATATTTTCCCTGGCATCGGCCTCGGTGTATTGGCGGTAAAAGCAACCCGCATTACTGAAGAGATGCTAGTTGCAGCAAGCCGCACCTTGGCAGAGGCATCGCCATTAGCAAATGGGGAATCGAACCACTTGTTGCCTGCGATTACTGAAATTGCCGAGCTGAGTAAGAAAATTGCATTTGCAGTGGGCAAGGTGGCGCAAGAGCAAGGCCATGCACTTGAGCTTACCGATGAGGTGTTAGAGCAGCGTATTGCAAACAACTTCTGGCGTGCGCACTATCGCGAGTACAAACGGGTGAGTATTTAATTCCGCGCTTAATATAAAGTGCTACAAAAATGCCGAGCTACATGCTCGGCATTTTTATTCCTAGTGATTAACGATTAACCACCAGAGAAAACTCGCCGCCACCAACTTCGTGGCCGCTCTTCTTCGGTTTTTTCCTGCAATGCTTCCTGCACTTGTTGTTCATACTCGCTGCAATCTACCGTGGCATATTCAGGCCGAGTTATACCGGGTAAGCGCACGCTATCGGGCCGAGAGCTAACGCGGGTAGTATTAGCGAAGCAATGTTCAGCAAGCCAAATGCCGGTATCGGCATTCCATGCATACATCTGCACATTGTTGGGCGGTGTTAAATCTAACGCCCGCACTCCTGTTTGCTGCCATAACCGCTGAGCCACAGGAATACCGCCATGGCTGCCAGTTAAGCCAATCGGTTGATTATCATCTCTGCCGAGCCATACGGTGAGGATGTACTGGTTATCAAAGGATACGAACCAGCTATCGCGCAGTTCGTTGGTAGATCCTGTTTTACCACCTAACGGCTCTCGTATCTCTCGGCCTAACATTCGTCCCGTACCGTACTCCACCACGCCGAAAGATGCGTATCTAGCCAAGTATGCGGCTTCTTCGCTGAACACTCGGTGGGGTTCTCGCTGATCTAAATAAACCAGCTCGCCACGATGGGTAGTAATGCCAGCAATACTACTAAGGGCATATCCTTTGCCGTGGTTGGCTAAAAAGCCATATAACTGATTCACCTGCACCGGGCTCAAATCAATGGTGCCAAGCGCCAGCGATGGGTACGCATGAATTGCTCCAGTTGCTCCCATGCTATATAGCCTTTCCCGAACTTTCGCCGGTGTTATTGCCAGCGCGGTTTGGATTGCCGGAATATTCCGTGAATCAAGCCAGCTCTGATAAAGCGGTAAAGGCCCTAAAAACTCATTATCAAAGTTACTGGGCCGCCACTCATCGCCGCGCTCGTTACGCAAACTGAGTTCACTATCATCCAAAATGGTAGCTAAGCTGAACTCTGCTGAATCTTCGAGTGCCAAGGTATACACGAATGGCTTAATGAGTGAGCCAATCTGGCGACGCGCTTGGAAGGCGCGATTAAAGCCGCCTTGCACGCGCACGCGCCCACCCACCATTGCACGTAGAGTGCCGGTTTGATGATCGGTAACCACTGCAGCAGCCTGCACTTCGGTATCCGGTAGTTCTTGCATACGCTCCACTACCGCATGCTCCAACATAGTTTGCAGCCAAGGATCAAAGTACGTAAATACACGCAACCCGGTTTCTTGCCAGGCATTCCCCGGCACGAGTTCGCGCAGCTCACGCTGCACGTAATCAACATAATCGGCACGCTGGCGGGCTACCAAACGATTGCTAGCTCGGGTTACTAAAGGTGCTTCAATTGCCGCAAGATACTGCGTTTGGCTGATTAAATCGCCGCTATACATCAAGCGCAGCACCAAATCACGTCGATCTTGAGCTCGCTCTGAGTTCCGATAGGGGTTATATAAGGAAGGCCCTTTTACCATACCAATCAACATGGCAATCTCGGCAGGAGTTAGATCCTCTGGAGTTTTGCCATAGAAAAACTGGCTCGCCAAGCCGATACCATGAATTGCATGGCCGCGATCTTGGCCAAAGTACACCTCGTTAAAATAGGCTTCCAGAATTTCATCTTTGCTAAACCGATAATCAAGAATGAGTGCCATAAAGGCTTCATTAATTTTCCGCCGAATGGTTTGATCATGGGTTAAATACATATTCTTAATCAGCTGCTGGGTGATGGTGCTACCACCCTGTACTGTGCGTCTTGCCGCAATATTGACCAATGCCGCGCGTACTATTGAGCTGGGTTTAATACCAAAGTGATGGTAGAAATCCTGATCTTCTACCAATAATAAGGTGTCTTGCATCAATACCGGCACTTGCTCCAAACCAACCAACAGGCGATCTTCATTATTATCAGAAGCAAATCTGCCAATCAGCTGCGGCTCTAAGCGAATCTCGTTCAACGCCTGTTGCTCTGGCCAGCTTTCTAAGCCAACCAATTGCCCATTTGCGCTAAACCGCAAACGAATTCTTACACCCGGCTCTACCCGATCAGGAAAATCAAAAGCGCGGCGAAACACCAAGAGATCATTGCCCTGTTGCTGATATTCGCCAGGATTCCGCGCATAACGGCTATTGCGATAATCAAGAGTTTGCAACTCGCGAAGAATCTCCTCACGCTGCAGTTGTTGCTGGGTATCAATTACCATTGCTCGGCTATACAGCAGTGCCGGAGCCTCGTAACGTGCATTGGCAAAACGTTTACTCAGCATTGTGTCTAAATACATGAGATAGAACACTAGCAACACCAGGCCCAATACTGCCAGCTTCCACAGCACCCCAAACAGCCTGCGTTGCCAGCTGCGTTGCGTTTTCTGCTTATGCGCAGTTTTACCAGCATTACCCTTGCTTACTTTTTGCGAGCGCTTTGCTGGGCGCGATGGTTGTTTCTTGCTCATCGTTGCTCTTGGTTTCCTAATGCACGTTTCGTTAAATGTGTTGCCTGTGCCGATTCAGGGTGTTCTGGCCATGGGTGCTTCGGGTAACGCCCGCGCATTTCTTTGCGAACATCTACATAACCATTGCGCCAGAATGAAGCCAAATCATTCGTTTTCTGTAACGGCCTTCCAGCAGGTGATAACAATTCAAATGTAAGCACCAAGTTACCACGTAAAAGCCGCGGCGATATGGGTGTACCGAATACCTCTTGCAGTTTCAGCGCGCACACAGCAGCACCATGCTGCTCATACCCAATTTTATGGCTGCGGCCACTGGGCGCTTGCCACACAAGAGGCAAAAGTTCAGCCAGCTGTTGCTCACCCTGGTAATTTGTGGCTTGCCCAAAATAGGCGCGTAATGCTTCACGCGGTTGCCAAGCCAATGCCTGCTGGTAGGTTTTCACACCCATCAAATACGGTATTGCCCAGGCCGAAAAATTTGCTACTAACTGGCTCGGCTGCCAATCGGCGGCTGATAAATTTAATTCTTGCGCGGCCATCTTTACCCGCAACAGCCATTCGTTATCCATAGCGGAAAATAGTGCTGTACCGCGCGCTTTAATAACCTCTGCTACTGCAGCCAAGCGCTGCTCTTCATTCGGCTCGGCAGTAAGTGCTTGTTCGCTAAATAACAACGCACCTAAGCGTTGCTCGGCCACTAACTGCAACGTGCCTTTGTTCCCCTGCCAGCGCCAACTTTCCGTAACCGGTATCGATTTCGCTACCCACTCTTTTAGCCAAGTATCCGATAATGCTAAGCCCTGCCACATTCGGGCTTCGTTATCTTTTTCTTGCCAACTTAATTGCGTTGCTAAGTACCACTGCGGCCATTCTGCCTGAGCGCCGCCTGCAGGCTGCAAGGCTACACCGGTAGCCATTTGATAGCGGCTCGCAACCGCACCACTTTTACCAGAGCTCACCGAGCGAGTTTGCAACTGGCATAGGCGTTTTGGCATTACCTGTAGCAGTAGTTCGGCTAAAATTTCGTTGCTGGGCACATGTTCCGGCAATTGTACTTTTAGTACCGTACACCAATGCGCCAAGCGCCGCTGCGTTTGCCGATATCCCTGAGTGCCCTTGTTATTCCTCGCCACCCCAACCTTCGCGGCTGCGAGCAACTCTTGCAACACATCTCGCAGCTCTCCCGGTTCACGATGCTCCTGCGCATCAAAATGGCCTGCCAATAGCGCCGCTGCTTGGCGATAGGCCACATTCTCAGCATAACGCGGTGTTTCAGTAACTAGCGCCAGCATATTTGCCACATCAATATCGGCACCAAAGCGCTGAGCTGCTCGGCCGATATCGGTAAGCTGATACGCATCCTGTTGCGTTGGTTTCTGTGCAAGCAAGCCGCTGGCACACAACTGCAACCGAGCAGAATGCAACGCGTTGGCCGGTGGCGGCGTGAACCAGGCCATGTGTTCTGGCGCGCTACCCCAAGCACATGCTTCCATCACCAAGCTGCGTAAATCTTCACTCTCAATGGCTGGCACCGCATACGCCGCAAAGCCTTGCTGCATTCCCTCTGGCCACATGCGAAAACAATGCCCAGGGCCGGTTCTTCCTGCCCTTCCAGCGCGTTGGGTTGCCGCCGCTTGAGAGATGTAACGAGTTTGTAACTGAGTAAATTGGTATTTCGGCAAATACTTCGCTTGTCGTTCACGGCCGCTATCAACTACAACATCAATATCTGGGATGGTTAAACTCGTTTCCGCCACATTGGTAGCGAGCACCAATTTAATCCCTTGCCCCTTCGCTAACGGGGTAAGGGCCACACGCTGTTCTGCCAGTGCCAAACCACCATACAATTCGATACAGCACACCTCGTTAGCAAACGACAGCTGTTGCCGTAACCAACGAATTTCGCGCTGACCAGGCAAGAACACCAACACGCCCTGCTCGGCTAATGCTAGCGCTTCGTAAATCACCGCCGGCATCGCTTTAAGCCAATCGGCAGAGTGCGCAGGCGAACGGTAATAATGCTGTATTGGAAACTGCCGCCCAGAACTGTGAAACACTTGGTTTGCTACATCTTGCTGCGTTAGCCATTGCGCTAGTGCCGCTCCCGGCAATGTTGCCGACATGATCAACAACTGCAATTCTGGTTTTAACTCACGCGCTTCCAATGCGAGGGCGAGCCCAAGATCACAATGCAAGTTTCGTTCATGGAACTCATCAAAGATAATAAGCCCCACATCGGGCAGCTCAGGATTGCGTTGTAACATGCGCGTTAACATACCATCAGTAACCACCAACAGCCTTGTTTTTGCAGAATTCTTACGCTCCTGCCGAACCCAATACCCTACCCGCTCGCCTACCTGCTCACCGAGTGTTTCGGCCAGATAATGGGCAATACTTACGGCTGCCACTCTACGTGGCTGAACTAAAATAATCAGTTGCTGATCGGCAATGGGCAATGCCGCCAATAAAGCTAAAGGGATTGCGGTGGATTTACCTGCACCAGGAGGCGCTTGCAAAATACATACGTGGTTTGCCAGAGCTGGCAATAATTCGGGAATAATCGCCGTAACCGGCAATGTAGATGTGCTCATATGCACCTATCGTTGTGCTTACAACAAGGGGCTCCACAGAGCCCCTATACGAAGTTCACTTACGCTTCATTGTACGTGTTTAAAATTCGCGCGATGTTGCGTATACCCAAACCAGTGGCGCCTGCGGCCCACAAGCCATTGGCAGTGCCATGGTAAGCACCGGCTAAATCGAAATGTAACCAGCCTTTGCCTTGTTCAGGAGCAAATCGTAATAAGAAGCCCGCTGCGTTACTAGCACCGCCGGCACCACCGCCTTTAATTGGCTTACTATTCGCCGTATCGGCAAACGCTGAAGGGCAGTTATCTTGATGCCATGGGGTAAGTGGTAAACGCCACAATGGTTCAGCTTCCGCTTTCGCTGCTTGCAATGCGAACTCGGCGAACTCTTCATCTACACTGAATAACGCATTATATTCTGTACCTACAGCAACTTGCGCTGCGCCCGTTAACGTAGCGGCATCAATAATGCGCTTCGCACCCAATTCGCCAGCACGTAATAAACCATCCGCTAACACAACTCGGCCTTCAGCATCCGTGTTTACAATTTCCACAGTAACGCCATTCTTGTAAGTAATGATATCGCCATTTTTATAAGCGGTACCATCAATCATGTTTTCAGCACAGCACAGTAGCAGTTTTACGCGTTTGTTCAGGCCATTTTTAATAGCCAACAGAAGTGCTGCTGCAACAGTGGCTGCGCCACCCATATCGCACTTCATTGCCACCATGCCTTCGTTACTTTTAATGCTGTATCCGCCCGTATCGAACGTAATTCCTTTACCAATTAAGGCAAAATCAATTGCGGCACTATCATCACCGGTTGGATTAAAATCAAGCTCTAATAACGCTGGAGCGCGTTTACTGGCGCGGCCAACCGTATGAATGCCATACCAACCCTCTTCTAATAACGCATCGCCAGCAACCAAGCGATGGGAGATGTGCTTACCAGCGGCTTGGGTAAGTTTTTCCACTACCCGCTCGCACAACTCTTCTGGATAGATTTCTGCAGATGGTAAATTAATCAGCTCTCGTGCCCACCGGCTTGCTTCGGTAATCGCCTGCAGTTGCGGTTTATCTGCAGCTTGGAAGTTTACCTGGTTGGTGCTTTTGGTATCTGTAAAGCCCATACTTAACGCCCACTGTCGATCTACATTCCAGTTACTTCCTACTGGCTCAATCTCGGTGATTCCTAGTTGCTCAAGCTTACGCCCTGCTTGTTGAATGCTGCGTAATAACAACGCTTCATCGCCCTGTAAAATTACATGCATACCAGCATCATTTAAATAACAACGGCTAGTGCCGCGATAATGAGCTGGGGCTGGCGTTTCTGTTAAGTGAACCGGTACTGCACTAGACATAATAATAATCTCCGCGTATTTTGCCTGGAATCATAAAGCAGGAAAGTTGCTAATCGAAACTTTCACACTTTGAATTAACACTGTAACGGGAAAGCAAGTGCCGATGCAATTTGAACTGCCACACAATGCCCCTTTGAATAACGCTATTCTACACCGAAGATACAAACGTTTCTTGGCTGATATTGAAACAAATGCTGGTGATGTGATTACCATTCACTGCCCCAACACCGGTGCAATGACAGGTTGCGCTGAACCCGGCAGCACGATTTGGTTTAGCACAAGTAGCAACAAAAACCGCAAATACCCCCATACTTGGGAGCTTACCCATACCAAAAGCGGTGATTGGATATGCGTGAATACGGGCCGCGCCAATAGTTTAGTAGAGCAAGCCATTCACGATGGCCACATTGCTGAGTTAAACGGCTACGCCACCCTACAACGGGAAGTGAAGTATGCCGAGAATAGCCGCGTGGATATTAAATTGAGTGCGGGCAGTGCTGCTGATGCCTTCGTAGAAGTGAAAAGTGTAACCCTGTGCGAAGATGGCCAAGGATACTTTCCCGACGCAGTGTCTACTCGAGGGCACAAACATCTAGCGGCGCTAATGGCAATGCGGGCTGAAGGTTATCGCGCGGTATTGGTATATGCGGTGTTGCATTCTGCGATCCAAAATGTGCGTCCTGCTGTACATATAGACCCACGCTATAGCGAGCTACTAGCAGAAGCCAAAGCAGCCGGTGTGGAAATCATCGAAGTATTCTTTAACATTAGTGAGAAAAAAATTGTTTGTACTGGCAGTAATTCACAGCAGCAACCTTGAAATTTGCGTAATGTGCCCCAACTAAGGCCGCTGGCGATTAAATTGCACGCCTTATTTTATTCTGATATACATACCCATCTTTTTATTTGAGTGGGCTTATTTTTAGGTAGGTATCGCCTCCTGGAGGATTGAAAACATGTCTGATGCGGCTAAGGAAAAGAAAGCGCACGGGGTTTTGGCTATGGCTGATTTATCGCCATACCAAGAGAAAGCAGGCGAAGAATACATGAATGATGCGCAACGTGAGCACTTTCGCCGTATTCTCCAAGCCTGGCGCTCGCAGTTACGCGAAGAAGTGGATCGCACCGTTGGGCATTTGAAGGAAGAAGCTTCGAATTACGCTGATCCAGTTGATCGTGCAGCGCAAGAAGAAGAGTTTGCGATTGAGCTACGTACCCGGGATCGGGAGCGTAAGCTGATTAAGAAAATCGAAAAAACGCTCGAGCTAATTGAGCGCAATGATTTCGGTTACTGCGAATCTTGCGGCATTGAAATTGGTATTCGGCGTTTAGAAGCTCGGCCTACAGCTGATTTATGTATCGATTGTAAGAGCCTTGCCGAAATCCGCGAAAAGCAAATGAAAGGGCATTAATTGCCAAATGCCTATGGCAACACCAGCAGCGGTTCCTAGCTATCGTGGGCGGTTCGCCCCTAGCCCTTCCGGGCCGCTGCATGCTGGTTCGTTGGTAGCTGCTTTAGGTAGCTACCTCGATGCCCGCGCTCATCACGGCACTTGGCTAGTGCGCATTGAAGATATCGATCCACCTCGTGAAATTGCGGGTGCAGCCGATACCATTTTGCAGCAACTTGAAAGCCACGGTTTGTATTGGGATGAGCCTGTTACCTGGCAAAGCCAAAATTCGCCGCGCTATCTACAACGCCTTCAGCAACTACAAGCTGCAGGGCTTACCTATTTTTGTACCTGCACACGAGCCGAAATTAAAGCACGCGGTAATCATTACGATGGCTTTTGCCGTAATTTGCAGCGGGCCCCTAATGGCGCTGCTGTTCGCCTGCTTAATCTAAACCCAGTGCAACAATTCTTTGATCGTTGGCATGGTAGCGTACAGTTAGCACCTGCATTAGCGAATGAAGATTTTGTACTGCGCCGCCGCGACCAATTATGGGCTTATCAACTGGCTGTAGTGGCAGATGATTATGCCAGCGGAATTACTGATATTGTACGTGGCGAAGATTTATTGCACGCCAGTGGTTGGCAACTTACCCTTTGGCAAATTTTTAGCCAACTCGATAAAGGCGTTTCTCTGCCGCGTTTAGCGCACTTGCCTCTTATCCTTGGTGAGGATGGCCGCAAGCTCAGTAAGCAGAATCATGCAACGCCCATTATCGCGGCGAATGCGGCAGAGAACTTACATATGGCAAGTAATGCGCTGGGCCTTAAATTACCGCACCCAAACGAATACGATTCGCTGGAAGCATATTTGCAGATTGCGGCGCACGCTTGGCAGGGCAGGTATGCAAGTACGCCTGAGGCCGGTTTTGCAAAAGAATAACTGCGTGGTTCATGAAACGAATGGCTGCTAGCATAAAAGTAGGTTAAAATTGCCGCCAATTTGTGCAACGAGTGCACCGCTAAATGAGTTTATAAGGAGTATGGCGATTATTAAGCAACTCGCTAAATTTGCTAAAAAAATGCTGCCCGCTAAAAGCGTGAGTGCAGTAGCTGAAGTGTTACCTGAACCAATCAAAATACCACGCTCGAAGCACCCTATTTCGCGCAATGACATTTCTGAAAATGCCCTGAAGGTATTATACCGTTTACACAAAGGTGGCTTCGAAGCCTACCTAGTGGGCGGTTGCGTGCGTGATTTGTTACTTGGGGTAGTACCGAAAGATTTTGATGTGGCCACTAATGCCAGCCCTGAGCAAATTCGTAGCTTATTCCGTAATTGCCGCCTCATCGGCCGCCGCTTTCGCTTAGCACACATTGTATATGGCCGAGATATCATTGAAGTAGCAACCTTTCGTGGCCATCATTCCGATGAAAGTGATAGTGGCCAAAACATCTCCAAACAAAATGAAGATGGTATGTTGGTGCGCGATAATGTGTACGGCACTATTGAAGAAGATGCCCAGCGCCGCGATTTCACTATTAATGCACTGTATTACTCAATTGCCGATTTCGCGATTTATGATTTCGCCAACGGTATCGCCGATTTAGAACAAGGGCTAGTGCGTTTATTAGGCGACCCAGAGCAACGCTACCGGGAAGATCCGGTACGGATGTTACGGGCTGTTCGTTTCGCCACTAAACTGGGTTTGCGAATTGAACAACAAACAGAAGAGCCGATTAAACGCTTATCGGGTTTGTTGGATAACATTCCGCCCGCGCGTTTGTTTGAAGAGTTCTTAAAGTTATTCTTGGCCAATCGTGCGCAAGCAAACTTCGAACGCCTTACGGAACTGAATTTGTTCCAATATCTATTTCCGGTACTGAAAGCACCGTTGAAGCAACATGATAGCCTTGAATACCGCATTGCCAACCAAGTATTTGCCGATACGGATCAACGCCTTGGTATCGATAAGGGCGTAAATCCGGCCTATTTATTTGCCGCCTTGTTGTGGTACCCAATGTCGGCGCGCGCCGATGAAATTGTGCAAGAAAGTGGTTTACCAATATACGATGCGATGCAAATTGCTGCTGCTGATACGCTCAGCCGGCAATCCCGCAGTATTTCTATTCCTAAGCGCTTCAGTATTCCCATGCGTGATATTTGGTTGTTGCAACTCAGGTTGCAACAAACTCATCCGCGCCGTGCGTTGCGCTTACTTAGCCATCCTAAGTTTCGCGCTGGCTATGATTTCTTGCTACTGCGCGGCAAGGTGGAAAATAATAAAGAACTGATTGAGCTTGGTAAGTTCTGGACCGATTATCAGAAACAAAACCCGAACGAAGTTCAAGCAACTGGCACCAAACCGAAATCAGCTCGGCGCCCACGTAAACGTGGCCCGAATCGCCGGAAATCGGGGCCAAGCACAGGTGGTAGCACCGGTAATAACGGGTAGCACTCATGAGTACTAGCTCAGTGGCACCATATCGTTGCTACATTGGCCTTGGGGCGAACTTAGCAACCCCAGAGCAAGCCATTACCAGCGCGCTGAATGCGCTTGCTCAGCATCCCCACATTAGCGCGGTGCAATGCTCTTCGCTATATCAAAGCAAGCCCATGGGGCCGCAAGATCAACCCGATTACACTAATGCAGTTGCTACATTGCAGAGTGAACTGGCTCCCCTTGAACTCCTAGATTTACTGCAACAGATTGAAAATCAGCATGGTAGAGTGCGCAACCAGCATTGGGGGCCACGCACCCTCGATTTAGATATTCTGCTGCTGTATCAAAACAACGCCCCGTTAACGATGCAAACCTCGCGCTTAAGCGTGCCTCATCCTGGCCTCGAGTTACGCGAGTTTGTATTAATTCCACTCGCTGAAATTGCACCAACACTTGATTTACCTAGCGGAAACTCAGTACAGTGGGCGGCAGCCAACATTCCTAAGAATGGTTTACACATTATTGCTCACCCACCCATTACTTCACTTTAGGTGAAACCAATACACAGGACCACGCTATGAGCCGAATTCGTACTGCTGGATTACTCAAAATGAAGCAAGAGGGCAAGAAAATTACCGCCCTTACCGCCTATGATGCGAGCTTCGCAAAACTTTTTGCGGATAACGGTGTGGATGTGATGCTGGTAGGTGATTCACTGGGAATGGTGTTGCAAGGGCTTGATTCTACCTTACCGGTAACCACGCAAGATGTGGCCTACCACACTACCTGTGTTCGCAATGGCGCTAAAAATGCATTTGTTATCGCCGACATGCCGTTTATGAGCTATCCGGATGTGGCTACCGCCTGCCAAGAAGCAGCAACACTTATGCGTGCTGGTGCCAACATGGTAAAACTTGAAGGTGGCGAATGGCTAGTGCCGATCGTAACCGCATTAACGCGCCAAGGAATTCCAGTATGTGCGCATCTTGGCTTATTACCGCAATCCGTAAATGTAATTGGCGGCTATAAGGTGCAAGGGCGCAATAGTGAAGCGGCCGATAAATTAGTACATGATGCCCAAGCGCTAGAAGCTGCTGGTGCGCAATTAGCTGTTGTGGAATGCATTCCAAGTGATGTTGGTGAGCGCGTTTCACAAGCCGTAAACATGCCGGTAATCGGCATTGGTGCCGGCAACCGCACCGATGGGCAAATTTTGGTAATGCACGATATGCTTGGTATGAACGCGGATTATTTACCTAAATTCACCAAAAACTTTTTAACCGGCCACGATAGCCTTGCCGCCGCTGTTAGCGCTTATGTAAGTGCAGTGCGAGATGGAAGTTTTCCGGGGCCCGAACATAGCTTCGCTGAATAGCAGCGATGTCCAGATTAAGCTGCACCAACCGTGTTGCACTGAATCGCACTACAGAACAGAGAAATCGTTATGCTACAGCTAAGCACCCTTGAAGCGCTTCGAAACACCCGTACGGCCTGGGCAAATGAGCGGGCCAGTGTGGCTTTTGTGCCCACCATGGGCAACTTACATGCTGGTCATTTACGCTTAGTGGAGCATGCCAAAACACTTGCTGATAAAGTGATCGTAAGTATTTATGTAAACCCAATGCAGTTTGGCGCTAACGAAGATTTGGATAGCTATCCGCGTACCCTTGCCGCTGATATGGAAAAACTCGAACAAGCAGGAGCGCATGCGGTATTTACGCCTACTACTGATATGGTGTACCCACGTGGTTTAGCCGAGCAAACCTTTATTGAAGTGCCAGCGATCAGCGATATTCTTTGCGGAGCTTCAAGGCCCGGGCATTTTCGCGGTGTGGCCACTATCGTGAACAAGCTGTTCAATATGGTACAGCCTGATCATGCGGTATTTGGCAAAAAAGATTATCAGCAACTGATGGTAATTCGCCTTATGGTGGATGATCTTTCGATGCCGGTAATCATTCACGGTGTAGCTACTGAGCGTGCCAGCAATGGCTTAGCGCTAAGCTCGCGAAATGGCTACTTAGCGGCGGCCGAACGCGAGCAAGCAACCGCTATTTACCGCACCATGCAAAGCGCTGCAACTGCTTTGCAACAGCATGCAACTAGCGTGAGCGAAGAACAAATTAAAACCGTTGAGAGCCGGTGCCAACTGCAGTTGAAGCAGGCGGGTTTTACCCCAGATTATGTAAGCATTCGTAGCCAACGTGATTTAGGAGCAGTAAAAGAAGGTGAGCGTGAACTGGTGATTTTAGTAGCTGCCTACCTGGGCAAAACTCGGCTTATTGATAATCTTGAAGTAAGCCTTACGCTTGGCGCACAGTAGCGGC
>NZ_JBLRWZ010000033.1:0-26787 GCF_047920995.1 Aliidiomarina sp. | reverse complement strand
GCGCTCGCTCGTGATTTGGGCGCCAAGGAAAAAGAGTTAAGCGCTAGCAGTAAAGAATGGCTTGGCTATTGGAATAAAAATCCAGTAGCGGCCTACACTGGTTTGAATAAAAATGAATCAAATGCATGGTTTGTAGAACGTGATCAACGGTTAATACCAAGTTTCGAGATCCTAATTGAAGAGCGTAATGTGTTTGAGGCTCATGTAATGGAACTATGTGAACTGCGAATGGCGGAATATATAGCTCGTGCCCATTATTAATCACTCGCTACCAGCAAAGCAGATTGAAGCGCGGTATGAACACTCTGTTCATTGAAGGGTAGTTGCCGGCACTTCCTGTGCCCTAACTCGGGTTGCGTTCCTGCATTACCGAAGCTCCTGCTTTACGAGCTAGGTATCTTTCCTTGGAAGCGACATTCTAACGTTAGCATAGGGTTGCGTCGGGAGGTGTCGCATATAGATTTATATTGAAATGGCTTTCAACTAAAAGAAACGTTGACTCTCACTCAGATAGGAGTAACCTAGCCGGCGTTGGATAGTAAATATTATTTAGATCTTCACTGCGTTGCCGAATTATTCGTAATTACCTCCGTCCTGTAGTATTTAATTTTTGTTATTTTCTCTCCGAATTCCGCTCTTAACGGGCACTCTAATTTTATAAATTTCAGGATAATTAATTATGTCTAATACTGTAACTGGTACTGTTAAATGGTTTAACGAAGCAAAAGGTTTTGGTTTTCTAGAGCAGCAAGGTGGCCCTGATGTGTTCGCACATTTCAGCGCAATCACTAGCAGCGGCTTCAAAACTTTAGCTGAAGGCCAAACTGTTGAGTTTACTATCACCCAGGGTCCTAAAGGTCCTCAGGCTGAGAATATCGTAGCAATGTAATTAAACGAGGTGTAGCTACTTAACGGTAGCCGCCTTATTTGAATTATGTAGCTTAGAACGCACCTAAGGGTTAAACCTAGGTGCGTTTTTTTATGTTTATTTCGCTGCAGCCACCGCGCGCTCAGCCAATTCTTGCACTCGCTGCCAATCACCTGCTGCAACAGCATCCTTAGGCAATATCCATGAGCCACCAACACAGCTTACATTCGGTAGCGCTAAATAATTTTGGAAGTTATCTTGATGAATTCCGCCTGTTGGGCAGAATTTTATATTTGGAAATGGGCCCGCTATCGATTTGAGCATGGCGCAGCCGCCAGCAGCTTCAGCAGGGAAGAACTTTAGGTGATCATAACCCGCGGCTTTTGCCTGCATGAGCTCAGATATGGTAGCTACGCCGGGTATCAACGGAATATCACCTGCACTGCCAGCCTGCAGCAGTTCTGCAGTAATGCCGGGGCTAATGGCAAATTGCGCGCCGGCATTACGCGCGGCGGTTAATTCTGCGGCAGTGGTTACGGTACCGGCACCAACTACTGCGTTGGGCATAGCTTCGCGCAGCAATGTAACGGCTTCCAGCGCTACAGGTGTGCGCAAGGTTATTTCGAACAAGGAAATATTCGCGCGCAGCAGGGCTTCCGCCATGGGTACAGCATCGCTTAAGGAATCAATCACCATTACCGGTACTACCGGTGTTAACTGGAATATGTGTGCCGGCGATAAACGCCAGTTCGAGAAGCTCATGAGGGTTCCTTAATTACGAATTTTGCTGTGCTATTGTTTGTTTCAAATATTGCCCTACGCCTCGTAAACCGGCGTATTCGGCGGTAATAACAAAGCACGGAATGGCCTCTGCCACTTTGCAAAAACGGCCTTTGTGCTCGAAGCGGGCGCGAAAGTTTGAGGTGGCCATTAGGTTTAATAGCTTCGGCACTACCCCGCCGGCAATATACACGCCGCCATAGGTATTGAGGTTTAGCGCTAAATTACCGGCGAAGCCGCCAAGGCTTTCGAAGAATTGATTAACGGTTTCCAGTGCTAGGGTATCGATACCACTTAGCGCACGTTGGCCAATTTTCGCTGCACTTAGCGGCGTAACGTTGCGGCCATGGTAATCTGCTAAGGCCAAATACAGCGTTTCTAAACCTGGGCCAGAAAGAATGCGTTCAGCGGATACGCGGCCAAAACGGTTGTGAATAAAGCGGTGCACGGCCCACTCTTTTTCATTGGTGGGCGCCCAATCTACATGCCCGCCCTCGCCAGGTAATGGCATTACCGAACCATCTGCCATGGTAATTAAGTGGCCAACGCCTAGGCCAGTGCCCGCACCGAGTATTGCTTTGGGGGCTTTGGGCTTAATTTTGCCACCGCCAATTTGTTTTAGTTCTGCGGGTTTTAGCGTAACGATACTCATTGCGGCGGCCGCAAAATCATTCAAAACCACAAAAGTTTTCAGCTGCATGGTTTTGCGCACATTGCGAATAGAAAACTGCCAGTGATGATTGGTCATGTTAATTTCATCGGCATCAACTGGGCAAGCGATGGCAATGGCTACATGCTTTAACGGCACATCTTGTTCCTTGCTATACGCTGTCATTACAGATGTGAGCGTTGGAAAATCGGCACAGGGAAAAACCTGAATGCGATCCAGCTCGAACGTTGCCAGATTAATTCTACAAAAACGTGCGTTCGTGCCACCAATATCGGCTACTACGGCATGGGTATTCATATCGAGTTGCTCGGTGTTGCTCACCATAAAATCATTTCTCTATTCGTTAAAGAAGGCGCAGGCGCCAGATTCTGCGCCGCTCAAACCCGCACGCAAGGTGGTAAATAGTTCGCGGCCCATGCCCTCATGGCTATCCGCTAAATCAATTGTAGCAGCTTCGCGTTGGGCCAATACTTGGCTTTCTACTAGCACTTCTAACACGCCATTTTGCGCATCTAAAGTGATTAAATCACCCGGCTGGATTTTGCTAATCAAACCACCATCAACCGCTTCGGGTGTAACATGAATAGCGGCTGGCACCTTGCCAGAGGCGCCCGACATTCTGCCATCGGTAACCAATGCCACTTTGTAACCGCGCTTCTGCAGAACACCCAAGGGTGGGGTTAGTTTATGTAACTCGGGCATACCAATGGCTTTGGGCCCTTGAAAGCGTACCACTACAATACAATCTTTATCGAGCTCGCCCGCCTGAAAAGCACGATCGAGTTCATGTTGGCTAGAAAACACCACCGCTGGCGCAGTAATGCTTTCGGTACCTTCCGGAATAGCCGAGGTTTTCATTACCGCTCGGCCTAAATTACCGCTAAGTACGGCTAACCCGCCATGCGAGCTAAACGGTTGTTTCGCACTTCGTAATACGCTGTTATCAAACGATTCGGTAGGCCCATCGCGCCAAACAACTTTGTCGTTTTCTAACTCCGGGCGCTTGGTATAGCGCTCAAGGCCATCACCCGCAACGGTTTTTACATCATTATGCAATAACCCTGCTTCGAGCAGTGTACGTACTAGGAATGCCATACCGCCAGCGCGCTGGAAATGATTAATATCGGCTTCACCATTCGGATAAATACGAGTTACCAGTGGTGTTACAGAAGATAGTTCGGCGAAATCATCCCAGTTCACGATATACCCAGCGGCGCGAGCCACGGCAATTAAATGCATGGTGTGGTTAGTGGAGCCCCCGGTTGCGAGCAAGCCAACAATGCCGTTTACTATACTTTTCGCCGTAACCACGGCAGAAATTGGCGTATATTCAGAGCCTAGATCGGTAAGGCGCGTTACTTGTTGGCCGGCAACCCGCGTAAGTTCGTTACGCAGTGGCGTGCCGGGATGCACAAATGAAGAACCAGGTAATTGCAGGCCCATCATCTCTACTACTAATTGATTTGAATTGGCAGTGCCGTAGAAGGTGCAGGTACCGGCGCTATGATAGGAAGCGGCTTCAGCATCGAGCAGCTCAGCTTTGCTTACCTTACCCTCTGCATATAGTTCGCGCACTCTCGCTTTTTCTTTGTTGGTAATGCCCGAAGGCATTGGCCCTGCCGGAACGAAAACAAACGGCAGGTGGCCAAAACTAAGGGCGGCAATTAATAAGCCAGGCACAATTTTATCGCAGATACCGAGCATTAAGCCGCCATCAAACATATTGTGTGATAAGCCTACTGCGGCCGCCATGGCAATTATATCGCGGCTTAATAGGCTGAGCTCCATGCCCGGTTGGCCCTGAGTAACACCATCGCACATTGCGGGCACACCGCCCGCTACTTGCGCCACGCTGCCTACTTCACGAATTGCTTGCTTTAGTTGTTCGGGGTAGCTTTCGTAGGGTTGATGTGCCGAAAGCATATCGTTGTAAGAGGTAACAATGCCTATATTGGCGCGAGTTAGGCTACGTAAATTGCCTTTGTCGTTTTTACCGCACGCTGCAAATCCATGGGCCAAGTTACCGCATGATAAGGCGCCTCGATGAGGGCCTTTATGTTGAGCTTTTTGCATTCGCGCTAAATATTGTTGCCGCTCTTCGGCGCTGCGCTCTGCAATGCGTTGGGTTACCTGTTCAATTACACTGTGCATAGATTACTCCTCAGGTGCCGCTAGCATTACTTCAACGGGAACCTGGCTTTGCTGCAAAAAAACGCTAGCAGGTAATTGTGAATTTTCCTGCAGTGCTTGTGCTAATACGGTTGCTTTTGCGTTACCCACTAAATGAAAGAATAGAAGCTGGGTGTTTAATAAGCGCGATTTACTGAGCGAAATTCGCTCATAAGGTGCATGTAACGGGGTAACGGCTACGGCCGGGTTATCTGTGTTCATGCCTTCCGCTAATTGCCGGCTTTCCGGAAATAACGAAGCGGTGTGGCCATCTTCACCCATGCCGAGAATTACCGCATCAAAGCGCGGCAAGCCTGCTAGTTTCTCATTCAGCTCAGCTAGCCCTTCGGCGGGGGTATCATGCGCTGTGAGCAGGCTTACTAAAGTTGCCGAGGCCGCTTGGTGTTGCAATAAATGCTTACGCACTAAGCCTTCATTGCTGGCTTCGTGGCTGATGGGCAGCCAGCGATCATCTGCTAACAGTACGGTAATCTGCGCCCATGGCAGTTCTTGTTGCGCTAATTGCTCGAAAAACGAGATCGGCGTGCGCCCGCCAGATACCACTAAATAGCCATGCCCACGCTCGGCTACAGCCGCGCTAAGAATGCTACCAACGCGCTCGGTTAGCTGCTGCGTAAGGGCTTCGTTATGTGGAAACTTATTAATATTTAATGTCATTATGCTATGCCGTATAGATGCGTTGAATGTGCTTAGAAATCATCATCCCACTCGCGCCCATCGTGCGCGATCAGGGTAACCGATGCAGCAGGCCCCCAACTTCCAGATTGGTAACCTTTTGGCTCTTCACCGGTTTGTTGCCAAGCATCGCGAATACCATCAATCCATTTCCAGGCATGTTCTACTTCTTCACGCGCCACAAATAGGTATTGGTTGCCTTCAATAGCCTCGAGTAACAACCGCTCGTAAGCATCGGAAATGCGTTGGTTTTCGAAGGTTTGATCGAAGCTTAAATCAAGGGTGGTGGGCTTTAATTGCATCTGCTTGCCGAGCCCAGGCACCTTATTCATCATTTGAATTTCCACGCCCTCATCGGGTTGTAAGCGAATTACTAGCCGGTTTGGCGGCAGCTGATTCATGGTTTCGTGGAAAATGTTATGCGGTTGTGGCTTGAAGCTAATTACAATTTCGGTGCGCTTTTGCGCCATGCGTTTGCCGGTGCGTAAATAGAAAGGCACCTGAGCCCAGCGCCAATTATCGATATGCGCTTTTACGGCCACAAAGGTTTCTGTTTTACTCACTTCGTTGGCACCTTCTTCTTCTAGGTAGCCGGGTACTTTTTTATCGCCAATAAAGCCAGCGCTATATTGGCCGCGCACGGTATCATCATGTACGTTTTGTTGGGTAATGGGCCTTAGTGAACGTAGCACTTTCACTTTTTCTTCGCGAACACTTTCGGCATCAAGCCGTGTTGGTGGCTCCATGGCGATCAGCGCAAGTACTTGTAAGAGATGGTTTTGCACCATATCACGGAGTTGGCCGGCATCATCATAGTAACTCCAGCGGCCTTCTACACCCACTTGCTCGGCGGCAGTGATTTGGATGTGGTCTATGGCGTTATGGCTCCATTGATCGGCAAAAATTGGATTGGCAAACCGCAGCGCGAGCAGATTAAGTACTGTTTCTTTACCGAGGTAATGATCAATGCGATAAATTTGTGATTCTTGAAAGTACTTAGCAACTTCTTGGTTAATCTGCCGCGATGATTCGAGATCGTGGCCCAATGGTTTTTCCAACACAATGCGCGCTTGTGGAGTAACCAATTGTTGTTCGCTTAAGCCTTTGCAAATCGTAGCAAAAAGCTGTGGGGGCGTGGCAAGGTAGCTTACTACAGCGCGTTTCTCAGATGTTTTCACTGTTTCTGCTAATACCGAGTAATCGCTGGCCTTGGCAAGATCAAAACCGCAGTAATGCAACCGCTTGGCAAGCCGGCGCCACACACTGGTATCAACACTATCTTTGCCTACAAACTCGATGAGGCTGGCATGCACTTTATTAGTAAAGGCTTCGTTATCAAGCGTATCGCGAGCCACCCCAATAATGCGAGTGTTGGAATGGAGTAAGTTCGCTTTTTCAAGTTGGTAAAGCGCAGGCAAAAGTTTTCTGCGTGCCAAATCGCCTAATGTGCCAAACAAAATGAAATCGCAACAGGTATTAGTGGATGCCATTGTTACCTCGCGGCTAGATATATATGGGCTAAAACGCGCGCAATCTTAATAATAATAAAGTGATAATAAAAAGCAGCACGCTTGCCAACTAAAATGTAGTTTTATTACCTAATTTGAAAATAACATACCAACCAATTGCAATAAAATCCAATAAAATGTAATTTAATTACAAAGCGGCAAAGGATTTAAGTAATGACACTCTTAGAAAAGTTACAACATGAACTTGCAGGGTTGAGCAAATCAGAACGTAAAGTTGCTGAAGTTATTCTTGCTGATCCAGAAGCAACCTTGCACCAGAGTATAGCAATACTTGCCCAAGTAGCCTTAGTGAGTGAGCCCACGGTAAATCGATTCTGCCGTTCGATGGGCGCCAAGGGATACCCAGATTTCAAGCTACAACTTGCACAAAGCATCGCCCGGGGAACACCGTATGTGAACCGGCATGTGGAACAGAACGATAGCACAGAAAGCTTAGTAGCCAAGATTATTGAATCTACTATGGCCTCATTAAGCATTACCCGCCGCTGCTTAGATATTGCTGCTATGGATAAGGCTATCGAAGCTTTCGCGAGCGCCGAACGCATTTCATTTTTTGGCTTAGGAGCCTCGGCCTCGGTAGCACACGATGCCCAGAATAAATTTTTGCGTTTCGCTACGCCGGTGCAGTTTTCAGATGATGTGTTGATGCAAAAAACCGCCGCGATTAACGCGCAGCCCAACGAGGTAATTGTGTTTATTAGCCATACCGGTAGAACCAAGGCGCTCTGTGAAATCGCAGCCTTAGCCCGGCAATCCGGTGCCATGGTAATTGGTATTACCGCCGCCGCAAGCCCGCTTGCGGAAGAGTGCTCTATTGTGTTGGCCACCCATGTTCCAGAAGACACCGATGTGTATATGCCGATGGCCTCGCGTATTGCGCAGTTAGTATTAATTGATGTGTTGGTTACCGGATACACGCTAAAACAAGGGCCTGAGCTGCAGGAAAAGCTTCGGCAAATTAAAGCAGCCTTAAGAGATTCTCGCTATGAAAAGCGCTCTTAAACTGAAAAATAACGTGGAGTTTATATGACGATTAGAGTTGCGATTAACGGGTTTGGCCGAATCGGTAAAAATATTGTTCGGGCTTGGTACGAGCGAGCGATGGCAGATGATGTGGAGATTGTTGCCATTAATGATCTGGGTGATGCTGATGTGCACGCGCACCTACTGAAGTTTGATTCTGTGCACGGCGTGCTGCCATGCGAAGTTGCCCATAAGGATAACGAGCTTACGATTGGTAACCATAAAATTCAGATGCTAAGTTGCCGTAACCCTGCTGATTTGCCATGGCAAGAGATGAACATTGATGTGGTGTATGAGTGCAGTGGCCTTTTTACTGAACGTGAAAAGGCTGCGTTACATTTGCAGGCGGGCGCCAAAAAAGTATTAATTTCTGCGCCGGCGAAAAACGCCGATGCCACCATTGTATATGGTGTAAATCATCATACTCTTCGTGCTGAGCATGAAATTGTTTCAAATGCTTCATGTACCACCAATTGTTTGGCGCCTATGGCGAAACCGCTACATGAAGCGATTGGCATTGAGAATGGCTTAATGACCACGGTGCATGCTTATACCAACGATCAGAACCTCACCGATGCCTTGCATACAGATCCGCAGCGAGCGCGAGCGGCAGCGCTTTCTATGATTCCTTCCAAAACCGGTGCAGCCGCGGCAGTAGGATTGGTAATACCCGAATTACATGGGCGTTTTGATGGTTTGGCGATTCGTGTGCCAACCCCGAATGTGAGTTTGGTTGATCTTTCGTTCATTGCTGGCAAAGCAACTAGTGTTGCTGAGGTGAATGCGATTATCGAGCGCGCAGCTGAGCAAGGCGATTTAGGCAAAGTTTTAAGCGTAAATGGGTTGCCGTTAGTTTCTGCTGATTTTAACCATAACCCGAGTTCGTGCATATTTGATGCTAGCCAAACCCGTGTAAGTGGCCGTTTAGTGAAAGTAATGGCTTGGTATGATAATGAATGGGGGTTTAGCCAACGCATGCTAGATACCACCATAGCGTGGCATTCTGCTCCTCGCTAAATACCCTTGTAAATGAACACCCTGTCAACTATTCAGAACAAACCGTACAAATAAATAACAATTTTTCTACGCCAACGATTGACGATAAAACCTTCTTGTTCTATTTTATGAAAGCGCTTTCATAAAATAGAACTCGCCTCATAATAAAAAACGTAAAACAACATGAGTAAACAACCAGGAACTCAGTTATGTACAACAGCAGAATAACCAAGAGCTCAATAGCGGCGCTCTTACTTACCATCGGCCTCGTTGGCTGTGGTAGTGATGATGTGAAGACTGTTTCAGACTTCGACGCCGTAGATACCACTTCGCCAGTAGATGATTGGCAGTTAGTGTGGAGTGATGAATTTGCCGGAAACCGAATTGATCCGAACAAATGGAATATAGAAGTAAACTGTAGGGGGGGCGGTAATCAAGAGCAGCAGTGCTATACCGATAACCCTGAGAATGCTTTTGTATCAGATGGTACGCTGAAAATTGTGGCGCTTCCTGCTGATGAAGGCGCTGATTTACCCTATACCTCTGCGCGTTTAAATAGCCGCCATAAAGGTGATTTTAAATATGGCCGCATTGAAGTGCGAGCGAAAATGCCACGCGGGCAAGGCTCTTGGCCTGCCGCATGGATGATGCCAACTGATGAAGTATATGGTGGTTGGCCAAAATCTGGTGAAATCGATATTGTTGAGGCAGTGAACTTAGGTGCCTTAACTGCAGAAGGTGAACCGGAAACTCGTGTTTACGGTACCTTGCATTACGGCCGCGACGCACCGAACAATTCAAATTCGGGGAAAGCGTATGCATTACCCAACGGTGCAAACCCAGCTGATGCCTTCCATACATACGCGATTGAATGGCAAGAGGGTGAAATTCGTTGGTATGTAGATGGCTATCTTTATCAAACGCAAACACAATCCTTGCCGCGCAGAAATAGCCGCGGCGAGTTGGTAGGTTTGCGCCATCGCGGTTGGTTTGCGGAGTTCTTCAATCAGGCCACGGGCGATTTAGAGGTGGTGTATGGTCCGCAGCCGTTTGATCAGCGTTTCCATTTATTGCTGAATCTAGCCGTAGGCGGTAACTGGCCAGAAAATGTGAATGAATTAGGTATTGATGCCGATGCATTTGCCAACGGCCAAACCTTTGAAATCGATTATGTACGCGTGTATGAATGTGCTTCGAATCCAAACACTGGCCGCGGCTGTGAAACGATTCGTGCAGGCTACAAAGATGAAGAAACCTTAGTGCAAGGTGAAGCGCCGATTCCTTCGCCGCCTTCAGACGGTGTAGCTCGTAACCTTACTATTTTTGATGGCACTCCAAATCCAAACTGGCCAGCATGGGATTGTTGTGGTGGTTCTACTCCAGATATCGTTGACGATGAAGAGGCAGGCCCAGCATATCGCTTTACTGTAGGTGCAAGCCCAACGGTGAATGGCTTTATTTCGCGTTCTGCGTTTATTACTGATCCAAACGGTTCGGCTTCGCCCTTTGATGCCTCACCAATTCTGGCAACAGGCTCAGTGAAGTTTGATATTAAAGTACTTTCACAGCCGAATGCGGAAACCACTTGGTTATTTAAGATTGAAAGTAACGAAGGTTCAACCGAGGTAGAGATCCCCATTGCTGCAAGTGAAGAAGGCTTAGCGCCTGGCACTGGCGAGTGGCAAACGGTTACCTATACACTGCAATCATTAGCTGATGCAGGATTAGATGTATCGGGCATTGATGTAATAATGGTTTTCCCAGCGTGGGGAACAGGTGAAGGTGCAGAATATTTATTAACCAATGTGAAAATTGAAGCACCGCTGGGCGATTCACCAGAACTTGTTCTATTTGATGGTGGGGAAAATCCAGATTGGCCAATGTGGGATTGCTGTGGCGGTTCTACACCCAACGTGGTGGAAGATGAAGAGCGTGGGCCAGTTGCGGAGTTTGTTGTTGGATCAGCTCCTACGGTAATGGGCTTTAAGCCAGCCGATGGTAGTGGTATTCAGTTTGATGCCTCAGCAATCTTGGTGGATGGTGTAGTGCAATTCGATATGAAAGTGGTAGATGCACCCAACAACCCAGATTCATTTTGGTTATTCAAAATTGAATCAGATGGCGCTGCTACTGAAGTTGAAGTAGAGCTGGCTACTGGTAATGCGGGTAATGCGCCTACGGTAGGTGAATGGGCAACTTATACCTTCAGCTTACAAACGCTATCGGATCAAGGCTTAGATGTATCTGCCATTGATGTAGTAATGATCTTCCCAGCATGGGGAACGGGTGAAGGTGCAGTTTATCGTGTAGATCAGGCGCGTATTTATGACCCAAGCGCAGGTGCAAGCGGTTTAACTATCTTTGCTGATAACGTTGTTGCGGGTTGGTCATTATGGGATTGCTGTGCTGGCAGCACGCCACAAATTGTTGAGGAAGATGCGCCTTACGGCCGTGTTGCGCAGTTTGAAATTCTAGGCTGGCCAGAAACGGTGCTCGGGTTCCTTGCAGACGAAGATGTATCGTTTGATGCTGGGCACTTAATCGGTAATGGCGCTGTAGGTTTTGATATGCGTATTGTGCAACAGCCAACCAATGGTGAAACCAATTGGCTGTTTAAAATTGAATCTACCGGAGCGGCAACGGCAGTGGAATTGCCCCTTTCTGCAGGTAACTTCGGCATTGAACCGGCTACTGGTGAATGGGCGCGATATCACTTTTCCTTGCAAGATTTATCTGCAGCAGGATTAGATTTAAGCGATATCAACGTGATTATGGTGTTCCCTGCTTGGGGTTCGGGTCAAGGTACGATTTATCAAATTGATAACGTAAAAATTGACAACTTTTAACGCGTACAGCGCACAAAACGGATAAAAGAATCATGAAAAAAATAACGTTTATGAAAAGCCCTGTAGCAGCTGCAGTGTCGGTAATTCTCACCGCTGGTTTGATGTCTCCGCTGTACGCACAAGAAACAACAGAGCAAGAAGAACAAGCGGAACAAGAACAAGCGATAGAAGTTATTCAAGTTCGCGGTATTCTGGGTAGTTTGGCGCGCTCAACGCAATTTAAGCGCAACAGTGATGGCATCGTTGATGCTATCTCTGCCGAGGAAATGGGTAAGTTTCCAGATACCAACTTAGCGGAATCATTGCAGCGGATTACCGGTGTAACGGTAAGCCGGGTGAATGGTGAAGGGAGCCAAATTACGGTGCGGGGCTTTGGCCCGGAGTTTAACTTAATTACGTTAAATGGCCGACAAATGCCAGGTACGGGCTTTACCCGCTCATACAATCTAGAAAACCTTTCCTCGGAAGGGGTTAGCGCACTCGAAGTATATAAAACCGGGCGCGCAGCCACGCCTAGTGGTGGTTTAGGTGCTACCGTAAACATCGTAACTACACGCCCATTAGAGCGTAGTGGCCAAAACCTTGTGCTGATGGCGAAAGGTGTACACGATTCTTCGGTAGTGAAAGGTGACACCGTTACCCCGGAATTATCCGCTATTTATAGCGATAGTTTTGCTGATGATCGCTTCGGTGTGGCGTTCTCAATTTCTCAGTATCGCCGTGATTTCCAAACCCAGCAGGCTAATGTGCAAGGGTGGCAAGCGAATGTGCCACTTCCAGGTAACTTAGATGCCAGCAGTGTTATTGATCCGCGGCCTATTGATGAAGAAGGCAACCGTGTAGGTAATCATTTCTTTCCAAAAGATATGAACTACGGATTTGCGGATGTAAGCCAGCAACGTACGAATGGCCAATTAACTCTGCAATTTGCTCCAGTAGATGGCTTAATGATTACCACCGATTACACTGCTAGCCGCAGCTTAACCGGAACAGAATCATTTGGTTGGGGTATATGGAACGAGTTTGGCGGCAATATTAATGCGTATGAATTAGATGCCGATGGCACCGCAATTTTTGCCGATATAGCGGGTAATGATGGCTCGTTTACTGCGGAAAAAGGTACCACCGAAGTGCGTTCGCGTTCTATCGGTTTGAACCTTGAGTATGAAGTGAATGATTCGTTGAGCCTTTGGTTTGATGTGCATGATTCTAATACTAAAACCAATGACGGCGCCGATCCTGGTAGTGGTCATTTTGGCCAGGTTATATTAGGCTCAGATCAACTCCGCTCGAAAATATATGATTATCGCAGTGGCGATATTCCACAAATGCAGGTTAATTGGAATAACGGCACGAATGTGCTGGGAGCAGGCGAAATTGATTCGAATTTCAGCCAATTTTTCCATCGCCCTGCAGAATCTACGGTTCAGCAATATCAATTCAGAACCGATTGGCGGAATATCAATACCTTTAATATTCCGCTTACGAAAGTAACCGCAGGTGTTTCGCGTACCGACCAAGATATGGGTGGGTATACCGCATGGAGTGGTTTGCGCGGCGGCCCAGGGTTTAATCCTTCGTTTACGCAAATCTTCCCAGATAGCATGTTTACACGTGTGGAAACCGGTAATTTCCTCGATCAATTTAGTGGTGGTGGTAGTGATTTATTAACCAACTACTATTACACCTTTGATTATGATGAGGCAGTTGCCCGCCAGATGGCGTATTTAACCCGAGATTTGATGGGTGATGACGTATATTTGGCCGATCCCTACATTAACGGGATTACTAGCGAAAGCTACGTAAACGAAGTAACAGACGCAATTTTTGTGCAATCTGATTGGGAGTTTTATGTTCGCGATATGCCAGCAAATGTTAACGTTGGTTTACGCTACGAAACAACCGATGTAACCAGCCGCGTGCGGCAGCGTGTTGAACGGCAAGTAAACTGGGTAAGTGCTTCTGAGTGGATTATGCAATATGAGCCACAAGATCAAGTAAGTTTTCTTACGCTTACCGGTTCGAACAATGTGTTGTTACCGAACATTGATTTCAGAATTGAACTTACTGATCAGCTCGTGGGTAGATTCTCGGCGGGTAAAACCATTTCTCGTGCACCATTAGGGGCCCTCTCAGGAGGCCGCTCGTTGAGTGGTAGCCCGCGCCCGGGTGCTCGCTCGGGTGGGCAAGGTAATACCAGCCTATTGCCATTTGAATCTACCAATCTTGATTTAGCATTAGAGTATTACTACGCGCCGGGCAGTTATGCGGCCGTGGGTTTATTCCGCAAATCAGTTGATAACTTCATTCAAAGCACGATTACCGAAACCACTATTGATGGCCTGCGTGATATCGCTGCCGGACCGCGTTATCAACAAGCTGTTGCTTCCCTTGAGGCGCGTGGCGAACAGCCTACCAGCACAGCAATTTTTGATGAAATGCTGGCGCTTGGTTTTGGTAACGAAAATGGTGTAATTGAGCCGAATGCGAATGATCCATTAATGGTTTGGCAAATATCGCAACCTACCAATACCGATAGCAAAACGGTTGAGGGTGTGGAGCTTGCCTTACAACACGTAATTGGTGATACCGGCTTTGGCTTTGGCGTAAATGCTACCCTAGTAACAGGCGATGTGAAGTTTGATAACAACAGCTTAACCCAGCAAGCGCCATTAACAGGCCTTAGTGATTCTGCGAACGTGCAAGGGTTTTATGAGAAGCATGGTTGGTCTATTAAGCTTACCTACGCATGGCGTGATAGCTATTTGATTGGTGTAGGCCAATCGCAGGGCTCAGCTGATGCGCCACCACAATACGCGAAAGCTTACGGCCAATGGGATATGAGTGTGAACTATGCGGTAACCGAGAACTTCACTATTTTCTTCGAAGGGCTTAACCTAACGAATGAAACGGAACAAGGTTATGGTCGCTTTAAGAATCAGTTCTTATTTGCCCGCCAGTATGGCCCACGTTACACGTTAGCGGCACGTTATAGCTTCTAATATAAGAACATGTAAGTAGCCCTGGTCAAGGAAGAGATTAGAATCAAGGATGGCCCCACAAAAAAACCCGCACTGCAGTTTGCAGTGCGGGTTTTCTTTTAACTACTCCAGTGTGCTGCTGGCTTGGTTGTTACTCGTTGCCGATACAAATCGTATCAGCGCCTTCTGCAACCTCTGGAACAAAACGTATATCGTTAAAGCTTACTTGCCACGCAGATTCAGTACTCAGGCCAAAGGCACTGCCAACTTGCGCTAAATTAAAGCCCGCTTCCTGTAAGCAACTTAAGCTGAACTTCAGTGTTTGCCATTCGTTTTCAGGCAATTCTGCGAGTTCAGCGGCAATATTTGTACTCACGTTACAGTTTTCACCGCAGTACAAGTTAAATTGCACGTTCTCCGGCACGGTGCGTTCTGTTTTCAAGGTAACGGATAGTGCGCTCACCTCGGTATCATACGCGCGTAGATCACGCGGGAACGGAGTAACCAAGCTGAAGCCGGCTTCTTCTTCGCCCGAGAAATACAACCTACGGGCATCTTCTTGCACGCGGTCATCGAAGGTTTCTGTGCGAATGGCGCGAAGTGCCTGTACCGAGCTCGCCACAATGCTGCGTGAACCGGAACTGCTTAACTCTAATAGCCAAGGTTGTTGCACGGCGCGTTCAAACACTACTAATGCTTCGGTTTCTAGTTCTGAGCCCATATCTTCTGGCAGTGCGCCATCTAATATATCGGCATCACCGAAGCTCATGCCCATTCCAAGTTGCAGCAGCGTTTGTTCGGCATTAGGTGTGGCAGGCCATGAGAATGGTAAGCGGCCGGTAACATCAAACTGCACGTTGCCTTCGGCATCACGTAAAATTACATCGGCTACGCCTTGCCCTTCACTACCTGGCAACCATACCGCCATAAAGGCATCTGAGGCGTTAAGTTCAGGGTTTACCCACATTGGCCGGCCACTGATAAACAGGCTTACCACTGGAATTCCTTGTTCACGCAAACTGTGTAATAACGCCAAATCGATTGCGTTACCGCGTTGGAAATCAAGATTGGCGATGTCGCCATTGCCTTCCGCGTAAGGTTGTTCGCCGAACACAACAATGGCTACATCGGGCCGTTCGTTAAACTGGCCATCTGCAGCAAGCTCAATACTACCGCCTGCTGCTTCTACTTGATCAGCGATGCCTTGGTAAATTGAAGTGCCCCCAGGAAAATCTTCGTTACTGTTACCAGTGCCTTGCCAGCTAATGGTCCAGCCGCCGGATTGTTGGCCAATATGATCAGCCGCTTCACCTGCTACCAGAATACGCTGTTGAGGGTTCAGCGGCAGTAACTGATCGTTATTTTTGAGTAGTACCAGTGATTGGCGAACCGCATCACGCGCCACGGCGCGGTGCTCAGCAGCACCAATGAGCTCTGTTCTGCCGGCGAACGGGCGATTAGCGGGGCTTGGCTTATCGAACAAGCCTGCGCGCATTTTTACTCGTAAAATTCGGCGCACTGCATCATCTACCCGTTCTTGCGGAATAATTCCTTCGCGAACTTGGTTGATTAAGTTGTAATAAAGAGGTTGCCACGCATCGGTAGGCACCATAAAGATATCTAAACCGGCGTTCGCAGCTTGCGGGCAGTTATCGTTGCTGCAGCCTGGAATTTGGCCGTGGCCATTCCAATCGCCTACCACTAAACCATCGAAGCCCATTTTTTCTTTCAGTACTTCTGTAAGTAGGTAATGGCTGCCGTGAATTTTTTCACCATTCCAGCTATTAAAGGTGGCCATCACGGTTTGCGCACCAGCGCCAAGGCCGCCTACATAACCCTGTGCATGCACATCAAACAGGGTTTGTTCATCAACCACAGTATCGCCTTGATCGATGCCGTCGGTAGTGCCACCGTCACCTACAAAGTGCTTCACCGTGCTAATTACCCGTTGATCATCAAGAAAATCAACGCCCACTTCACCTTGCAGGCCAGTAACAATAGAGGCGGCATAATCTCGCACAATCGCTGGATTCTCAGAATAACTCTCGTAAGTGCGGCCCCAACGTAGGTTTTTGGCTACAGCAACTGTGGGGGCAAATACCCAATCGATACCAGTTACCATTACTTCACGGGCGGTAACAGCGGCAATCTCTTCAATTAATGCCGGGTTGTTGGCAGCACCAAGGCCAATGTTATGCGGAAATATGGTGGCGCCAATAACATTGTTATGGCCATGCACCGCATCGGTTCCCCACATAGTAGGAATAGATGAGCCATCTAAACTGTCGTCGATAGATGCCTTGTACATGGCTTCAGCCAAGGCGATCCAATCTTCTGGCGTGGCATACTTATCGTTATTTGGAAACGAACCGCCACCATTGAGATACGAACCAAAACCATACTTGCGCATATCTTCAACAGTGATATCACGGATTTCTGGTTGAATCATTTGGGCAATTTTTTGTTCAAGGGTCATGCCGCCCATTAGTTCGGTAATGCGCGCTTCAAGCTCATCATTAAGGCCAACAGGCGATTCAATATACGGCCATATATCGTTGCTGTGTTGGCTAGCATATGGGCTATCGCTGGCATCGGTACATGCGGTTAAAGCGTAGGTACACGCAAACGCGATAGCAACCGCTAGCGGTGTTTTTCGAAAACAAGAATAGTGCATTAGGCTACCTCCTGTGCCGTTTGAGTTGCACGAGGTAAGTATCCTCGCACGCCATAATAGAAAATGTAGATGTAGCAAAGCACTGGCAGAATGAACGACATCTGGATACCTACCTGATCGGCCAAGAAACCTTGCGCAAGCGGAACAATTGCACCGCCCACAATCGCTAAGCAGAGAATACCAGAGCCTTGGCCTCGGCTTGAACCAAGGTTTTGTAGTGCTAGGCTGAAAATAGTTGGGAACATAATTGAGTTACACAAGCCCACAAAGAGCAATGACCACATTGCTAGGGTACCAGACGAGGTTATAGTGGTGGCAAGTAACAGCACGGCGGCAATGGCATTGAAGGCTAATACTCGGTTACCGGAGATTTTTTGCATAATCGCCGCACCTAAGAAGCGGCCTACCATGGCGCCACCAAAGTACCAAGAAATATAGTGGGAAGCCCGCGACATGCTCATATCGCCAATTTCTGGCAAGGCTAGATACATTGCTAAGAAACTGCCGATACTTACCTCGGCACCCACATACATAAAGATACCAACCGCACCTAACACGAGGTGGCGTTGGCGCCATGCTGAACCTTCGTTTGGCAAGGCTAGGGCCGGATCTGCGCGGCCCATATCGGGCAGTTTCAAGTAGATAAAAATGATCGCCATCAGAATCAACGTAGCGGCAAGAATAAAGTAGGGTAGGGCAACAGTTTCATTGGTTACGCCGTTTACTTCTGGGTCTGCCATGCCACCAAATATTAGCCAAGCGCCGAAGAATGGTGCCACTGTAGTACCGAGTGAATTGAAGGCTTGGGTCATGGTGAGGCGGCTTGATGCGGTGCTTGGTTCACCCAATACAGTAACGTAAGGGTTGGCGGCTACTTGCAAAATGGTAATGCCAGAAGCGAGTACAAACAGTGCGAACAAGAATAATCCATACACTTCCATCATGGCGGCTGGATAGAACAAAACACAGCCTGCGCCGGCAACCATTAGCCCCGTAACAATGCCCGATTTATAGCCTATTTTGCCTATTAATAATCCGGCAGGAATAGAAACAATAAAGTATGCACCGAAGAAGCAAAATTGAATCAGCATTGATTGCGCGTAAGTTAAATCAAACAGTAAGCGCAAATAGGGAATAAGAATGTCGTTTAAACATGTGATAAAGCCCCACATGAAGAAGAGCGAGGTAAGCGCGGTGAGCGCGAACCGATATTGGTTGTTGTTATGGGTCATAGCTGCCTCGATATAATTATTTTTTGACCTTTGGCTTAATTATAGCCTATTATGAAAGCGCTTTCATTTATAGCATAATTGAACGGTTTCGCAATCCTTATGAAAAAAATAAGCCTTCCAGAACATTCAGAATTACTCAGCAGCGAATTTATTTTCGGTGTTGCTACCTCGTCTTTTCAAATTGAAGGGGCCGCTGATCAACGCGAACCCAGCATTTGGGATACCTTTTGCCAACAACCGGGCCGCATTAAAGATGCCAGCGATGGCCTTGTTGCCTGTGAACATGTGCAGCGCTGGCGTGATGATGTAGATTTAATCGCCAGCCTTGGTGTTGATGCCTATCGTTTTTCGATTGCGTGGGGCCGAGTAATTCGTGCTAACGGCAGTGTTAACGAAAACGGGCTGGCTTTTTATGTGCGCTTAGTAGATGCGTTAGCCGCGCTTGGCATTAGCGCGCACGTTACCTTGTACCATTGGGATCTCCCGCAGTATCTGGAAGATAAGGGTGGTTGGCTAAATCGCGAAACTGCACATAAGTTTGCTGAATATGCAGAAGTGGTGGCGCAAGCACTGGGTGATACAGTAGCCAGCTACGCCACATTAAATGAACCGTTCTGTAGTGCCTATTTAAGTTATGAAGCGGGTATTCATGCACCCGGCTTTAAAGATCGTAAGAAAGGCCGGCAGGCTGCGCATCATTTATTGTTAGCGCATGGCCTAGCGATGCCTATTTTAGAAAAACACGCACCGAATGCTGAACATGGCATTGTGCTAAATTTTAGCCCGTGCCATCCGGCGACTGATAGTGCCGCCGATCGCAATGCTGCTGCAATGGCTCATGCCTATCATAATTTGTGGTACTTACAGCCCATACTCACAGGTAATTATCCTGATTTACTGGGGCGTTTAGCTGCACATGAGCGCCCAGAAATTGCCCTAGGTGATATGCAAATTATTTCTCAGCCAATCGATTTTCTGGGCGTGAATTACTACACCCGAACGGTGTTCCGCAATAAAAACGATTGGTTTTCAGATGTGCCGCCTACAGAACCGCCACTTACCACGATGGGCTGGGAAATATATCCAGAAGGGCTCACCGAGGTGCTCACGGATTTACAACATACGCTGGGTAAGCTGCCACCAATTTACATTACCGAAAACGGCGCAGCATTTCCGGATGAAGTGGTGAATAATCGAGTGCATGATGAGGCCAGAATCGATTACTATAATGGCCACTTGTTGGCAGTTCATCGCTGTATTGAACAAGGCGTGGCTATTCGCGGATATTTCGCTTGGAGCTTATTAGATAACTTTGAGTGGGCAGAAGGGTACACTCAACGCTTCGGTATTGTTCACGTGAATTTCGATAGCCAGCAACGTATTCTTAAAGATAGTGGCCGAGCGCTGCGGCAATTCTGGCAAGCTCGCAAACTTCATACTCAGGTGGCAGAGGCATTATGATATCGCATAGAGAAAAAATTGCTTACGGCTTTGGTGACACAGCAAGTAATCTAATTTTCCAAACTGTGATGTTGTTTTTAGCCTTTTTTTATACGGATATATTCGGTATTTCCGCAGCAACCGTAGGCACGATGTTCCTCGTAGTGCGGTTGCTGGATGCCATTACCGATCCGCTGATGGGGTTTTTAGCAGATAACACCCGTACCCGCTTTGGCCAGTTCCGGCCTTATTTAATATGGTTGGTGATTCCATTTGCAGTGTGTAGCATTCTTGCTTTTACCACGCCTGATTTGGGCGATAGGGGTAAGGTAATCTACGCGTACATCACCTATACCATGCTTATGCTGGCGTACACGGCCATTAATATCCCCTATTCGGCACTTGGTGGCGCCATTACTAAAGATCCAAAAGAGCGCGTATCGGTGCAATCATATCGGTTCGTGTTCGGTATGCTCGGCGGCCTTATTGTAACCTTGCTTACCCTGCCGCTTGTGCAGTGGTTTGGCCAAGGTAATCGCGAACTTGGTTATCAGCTTACGATAGCGGCAATGAGCGCCGTGGGTGTGTTGCTGTTTGTGTTGTGTTTTTTAGGCACAAAAGAGCGGGTACACCCACCTGCCGATCAGCAATTAAAGTTTAAAGCCGCGCTAGCAAGCGTATGGAAAAATGATGCTATGCGCACCTTAGCGGTGGTGGCGGTGCTGCTGCTGTGTGGTATCGCCATTAAAAACACCTTGGCGATATTTTATGTTAAGTATTACTTAGTGCGTGAAGATTTGATTACGCCATTTATTTCCTTAGGTATGGTAGGCAATATTCTTGGCGTTGCGTTAGCAGCACCGCTCGTTCGCTTCGTAGATAAAGTAAAAGCTTATAAAGCACTGCAAATTATTGCAGCGCTGTTTTCTTTAGCTGCCTTTTGGGTTCGCCCAGATCAACTCGTGTTAGCTTTCGTGTTTTATTTCTTGTGGAGCTTCTTTTTACAAATGGCCACGCCCATGCTGTGGGCAAAAATTGCCGATACGGTAGATTTAGGACAACGGAATTCGGGTATGCGGGCAACCGGCTTAGTATATGCTTCGGTGGTATTCTTCATTAAGATTGGTATTGCCATTGGTGGAGCAATTGCCGGTTGGTGGCTAGCATTTTCCGGCTACCAACCGAACCAGGAGCAAACTGCTGATGCGCAATTGGGTATTCTGTTTGCCTTTACTGTATTGCCTGCTATCACTTCATTACTTGTTGCTTGGGTAATGCGCGGGTACACTCTAAATAATGCTCGTGTGGAAGAAATTGCCAACGAGCTTTCGCAACAATCACGATAATAGCGGCTGTACACGAGATTCAAAATACTATGGCAACAATTTACCAAGTTTCTGAATTAGCGGGAGTATCCCTTGCTACGGTATCGCGGGTAATCAATAACACCGTACCGGTTCGTGAAGCCACTCGTTTAAAAGTTGAAGCCGCGATGCAAGAGCTAGGCTATCGGCCGAATTCGGTAGCGCAATCATTGGCGAGCAATCGCTCGAATAGTATTGGTATTGTGGTTTCAGAGCTTGGCGGCCCGTTTTACGGTGAGCTGCTGAGCCGCATAGAAAATGAGTTTCGCGCAGCCGGCAAGCACGTAATTATTGCCGCTGGCCACAGTAACGCCGATCTTGAGCGCGATAGTATCGAATTTTTACGCAGCCGGAATTGTGATGCGCTGATTTTGCACGTAGAAGCAGTACACGATGCGTATTTAGTGGAACTTGCTGAAAGTGGTTTACCCTTTGTATTAATTAACCGCATGGTAGCCGGCATAGAAGAACGCTGCATTACCCTCGATAACGAACAAGGTGGCTACTTAGCTACCGAATATATGTTGCAGCAGGGGCATCGGGATATAGCCTATATTTCCGGGCCATTATGGAAGCACGATGCGCAAGAGCGCTATAACGGCCACCAAAAAGCGCTGGCAAAGTTTGCTGTATGCGAGAACAAAGCCCTGTTTTATGAAGGTGATTTCCAAGAAACTGGCGGTGTAAATGGCTTTAATCATTTGCGCGAGCAAGGGCACGCTTTTACCGCGTTAGTATGCGGCAATGATGAAATGGCATCGGGTGCAATTACCGCTGCTCATGAAGCTGGCCTAGATATTCCCGAGCAAGTTGCAGTTATTGGCTTCGATAACATCAATTTTTCTCATTATACCCATCCTAAACTCACCACTATTGATTACCCCGTGGCTGAAATCGGCCAAATGGCTGCCCGCTGGGTACTAAAGCGCGTGTACCAACGGCCGATTGAAGATTTGCAGGCGCTCTTTATTCCGCAACTGATAGTACGCGATTCTACCTAATGCGAAATGCGCACACCCTTTCTATGGGTTGCCCTACATATACACTAGAAATAGGCTATATTAGTAAGCGTTAACATTAAATAACCAAGAGGGTTGATCATGACAAACGTTGGCAATGTAGATCGTATCATTCGAATTCTAGTAGGCTTAGCGATCGCGGTATGGAGCATTACCGCCGGTAACTTCTGGTGGATTCTCGGCGTTGCACTAATAGCTACTGGGGTGTTTAGATTCTGTGGTTTATATCGAGTGTTCGGCATTAATACCTGTAAAGCGCCGTAACATTAGCGATGTAGTGCTAACAATGCTTTTTCAATAGCAAATACATGTTCATCAGTAGTGTTCAGTTGGCGTAAAGCCGTAGCGAGTTTCAATAAATACTCGCTATTTGGGCCGCTTGGTCCAACTGAACGCGCAATATGTTCGGCGATCTCTAGTTCGCTTGCTTGCCCTAAATATGCTTCATTATCTGGCCCCGCTACATACACCAATCCTTCAACTGTGCCTGAACCATCAAGCCATGCAAACTCAGTAAAAAAACGCAAATAGCCATTTTTCTCACGATGATCAAGGTGCGCAAACACATCGGGCGTTACTTCGTACGCCATACCTACGCAGCGCTGGTTTGCGGCTTCAATTAAGGTAGCTACTCGCCCAGGGTGCTCAGGCGTGCCGCGGTGATCATGGGAGCCCTGCCAAAATCGCCGCTGCCAGCCATAAATAAGCGCCGGTTTTTTTTGCAGGAAGGGAAAATCGGTTTTGTAAATCAAGGAGCCGTAGCCAAACAGCCACACCGAATCAAGATGATCGAGTGGCTGGCGTTGCTGGTTTTCCAATACGGTGTTGTAAGACATATCTACTCATTCGCCATTAAGGTAGCAAACATATTAACGCCATTTATTACGTTGCCCGCATGCTTGAGTGTTGGGGTGAACTATTCTTTCGAAAGCTCGGCTTCGTGCCGTTCAATATAGCGCTGAAACAGCGGTAAATAATTGTGATGCTGCTGCACCCCTAGCTCTACATTGCCACGAATTAAACCCGCCCCCGGGTGTTGGCTAGTAAGCCAATGCCAATCTACTTGCCCAGGATTAATGATATGTACTGCATGCCATTGCAGCTCATCTTCTGGCATAGGTTGTTCGCTATAGTGGGCAACAATATCCGCATCTACGCCAAGCCCAAGGGAGTGTGGTAACGATACATCATGGTGGCGAGCACCCACACCGCCTTGATGCACGGCAAAGGCTACGTGGTAAATTTCACCCGGCTGCAGTGCTTTACTATCCAGTGGGTTAGGGCTGGCTAGGCTGCGCTCTAGCGTTACGCGCCAATAGCCATCAGCATAGCTGCCGTTAGCGCGAATTGCGCCGCGTGGGCCCTGCGGCTCGCGTAGTAAACGAAATGGCAGCACATCGCCTTCTTGCCACTCGTGCTCGGTAGCAAAGGGCACAGCGTTTTCTTCATTCAAGTAATACCAATCATCTTGGCTGTACTCGCGGTTTATTAGGGCATCCCAGGAAAGCGCGGTAAGGCCGGTTTTTTCTTTATCAAACATAAAGGCTGGTTGTGGTAGTTCATTGGCTTGGTTATCGGTGTACATCCCGCGCCCTTCCGAACTTAGCCGATAATGCAATACATAGGTATTATCGGCGTAACCGATAGGGTTCGAGCGATGTGCCCGCCATTGCCACAAATCCAGGAATTCACCGCGCTCTTGCATGGCCGCTATCTCTTCCAGCGGTTTTACATCTTGCCATGATGCGGGGTTGGTATACCGATCGGTGGTGCGCGATTGCGGAATAAACTTACGCACATCAGAGCGACCCATTTGCTCCCCTAAAATTGGGTGAGCGCGAACTTCTTCGGCGCTCGCGGCTGAATCAAGGCTACGCATACCCGGGTTAATTAGCATCCAACCGCCGTAGCGCCGGAAGCCTTCTACCGAGCCATCATCAAGCATCATGCTAATGCGATCTTCGTATAAACCATGTTCGTCTGGGCCATCGGCACCAGAGCCCATACGTACCCACTCACCATTGTGAAAACGCCAGTATTGGTGATACCAACTCGGTGTTGCTACGGCAATGCGATAATGCAGCCGAAACGAATTTTCATCGTATTCGGCGGCCACATACAACGTACGCAATTGCTCTTGCGCTGCATCCGTAGGGGCCTGCTCGGATTGCTGTTGAAATTTTTGTTGCAATGGTTCCGAAGCAGGTGAACAGGCAACTAGCGCTAAACCAGTTAGCGCGGCAGCAACAGATTTGTGAATTAAGTAACGCATGGAAGCCTCCTATATTCGCGAATTTAAGAGCACTGGTTAGCGTATTAGGTGCCATTTCGTTTTACGGCCGGCAAGGTAAATCACCCGCTCGCCATCAAAATAGGCACTTTGCTCGAGCATAATTTGAATAGTTTGCCCGCCCCACTCGGGTAGCGGCTGCTTAATGTTCCCCTCAATCGCATAAGCGGTATTTGGGTACAATGGCCAATCACCATTCACAGCTGTTTCACCTTGGTTATCCCACATGCCAATTGTTGGCCCAGGCGCATGGCCGAAGAAACCAATTGGGTGAGTATAGGTGCTGCTTACAATACCTTGGCGTTCGTTTTCGGCACGGGTAGCGGCTAAGATTTCATTGCCGGTGCGGCCAGTAACAAAGTTATCGGTAAGAATATCTTGCCAACGGTTGCCAGTGCGTAGTGCATCTTTCAGGCCTTGTGGCACATCGTTCTCATCGCGCTTTAACACGTAAGCCATTTCTTGCGTATCGGTACACATTTTCAGGTAGCAAATGCCCACATCAGTGTGCACCACATCGCCGCGCTGAATTACGCCACTACCGCTACTACAAAACGGAGTTTCTGGGGCACATTCCATACCTTCACGCTGAAAGGTTACATACGGCATAAACCAAATCGGCAGGCTTAAATCTTCAAAGCGTTGGCGAATAAACCATTCCACATCAGTGGTGGTGGTAGCACCGGGGGTGATTACGCGAGAGCTGAATGCTTCTGCTATCACGCCACGCGCCAAACCTACTGCATGCGCGAATACATCAAGTTCTGCTTCGGTGCGGGTTTCTAGCCAACGCACCACTAAATCTTCAGCGGGCACCAGCCGATTCTGCAGCGCGCTTGGCAGCACTTCGGTTAATCGATCGTGCATGCCTCGGGTTAAACCATCGGCTTCCGGCCAGTGTTTCGATACGTTGATACCAATGCGCGCGGGATTTTTCTCTACAATCAACGCCGCTAACGCCGCCCATTGTTCATCGAGATCACCACCAGACCATGCTGATTCATATGGGCTACCAAGTGGGTAAGTGTTCACTGACAAGCGCTCAACCGAGCCATCGGCCAACTTATTAAACACCAACATAGTGGTGCGGCGTGCCGCAAAGGTAGGTTGCGGAACTAAGCTGAAATACACCGGATCTTCGGCATACTCGCGGTTAATCACCAACCACATATCTAAATTGGCTTCGGCCATTAGTTGGGGCAGCAAGGTATGCAAGCGCTGCTCGAGCATGGCGTTTTCTGGCGCAATGCGATCTCGGTGTTGTAACACTGCAAATTCATCGGCCGAGCTAATTACTCGCCCTTGGCTAGGCGTATATTCACTATCGTAATTGGCTTGGTTTGTTGCCGCACATGCTGTGGAAGTAAGCATGGTGCCGCCGAGCAATATGGCTAAAATAAACCGATTTTTCGTTAATGTTTTCTGCTTCACCTTCAGGCCCTCGTTATTGTTTTTGTTCCGAGTATGCATTGTTAGGAAAATAGATGGCAATACACCATCATATTCAATAAAGCCATAATACACGCCCACACCAATGAGTACTAACACTAGCGCAATTAGTGGCTAGGCTACAAGAGCGTGCATCTCACAGTAGATTTAGCTTTTGAACAAGTGCTTGTTTTCACGATGCACGCGGTTCAATTGTTGCTGAATTAAAGCAGTAGTTTGCTTGCCTACACCAAAATCATGGGCAACCTGAGTAAAGTTTGCCACTGTTTCAGCAACGCGCTGAATATCAATTTGTGCCTGATGCCACGAACTATAACCAGCGCGTGCGGCTAGCTTTTGCATAGCTGATAATGGTGGATTTTTCCCGAAGCCTGCGAATGCTGTAGCATGCTCAGAAAAGGGGTGAGGGCTAAACGTTACATCATAAAATGGCGCTGCTTCCCACAACCCGTTATCGCTTTGTAAAAAAGCCCAGTTTTTACTGTGATCATCTTGATTACAAGCCAACAAATTAAATACCGCTCGGCAAAACTGTAGCCTGCCAACTGCAGGTGATTGGCAGAGTGTACGGCTTGCTTTTATGAGTTCTTCGTAATCTAAACTGGGCGTACGGTAATCAGCATCAAGCAAGGCGCAGGCGCTGAGCATATGTAACCGGCCACTCTTGCTTTCAGCATCTATAGGGTGCCCTTGAGTATTATTTACCCAATCGAAGCGCTTTACTGCTAGCCAAGCAATAGCATTACTATTAGCTGCCGCAG